>DAOTYM010000354.1:0-2007 GCA_034434775.1 Anaerolineae bacterium
CGCCTACCCCGACGCCCCTTCCGCCCACGGCCACGCGCCCCCCTGCCCCGCCCACCAGCACCTTCACCCCTGCGCCGCCCACGGATACGCCCGTGCCGCCCACGCCCACGCAGCCGGCCGTGCCCTACGTGGTGCAGAGCCTGCGGCTGAGGCCCCTGGGCCAGGACGCACAGGGGTGCACCGGCGGGGACCACTACATCCTGGCCATCGTGGTGGACCCCTCGGGCGCGCCCCTCAACGGGGTGCGGGTGCGGGAGATCTTCACCGGGCAGGTTTTCGTCACCGGCGCGCAGGGGAAGGGGGATGGCCGCGTCCAGTTTGACATCTACAAGGACGGCGGCGGGCAGTTGCAGATCGTGGACGACGCCGGCAACCCCCTGAGCGAACTGACCCGGGGGATGGCCTCCAACCTGCCCGACTTTGACCTCCTCTACGCGGCAGGGTACTGCAGTTGCAAGCCGTTCCCGGACGAAGCCAGTTGTCGGGCCGCTTGGGAGCAGCGGGACTTCCGCTACTTCCCCATGTCCCACTACGTGTACGAGGTGGTCTTCCAGCGCACCTACTGATGGGATGGGGCGCGCGGTGGGAACCCGAGGTTCGGAAGGCAGAGCGAGGGCGAGTTTGCGTCCCGGAGGTTTTGGCGGTAAGATTGGAACCCTGAGATGACCTTTGCCAGGCGCACGGCGCTCATCCTGGTGGGGTTCGGGGTGGGCCTGGCGGTGGCTCTCTACCTGGCCTGGATGGTCTGGCCGGTGGAGTATGCCGAAAGCGCCCCCGCCGACCTGGAGCCGGCCTTGCGGGAAGGGTACCTGATCCTGATCGCCGAGGGGTACGACCACGACGGCAACCTGGAGCGGGCCCGCAGCCGGCTGCAGGATGTGGCCCGGCCAGGGGAGGACCCCACGGCCCTCCTGGCCGCGTTGACACAGAAATACCTGGACGAGGGCCTGGACCTGCGGCCTTTGCGGAAATTGGTGCGGCTCACCCACGCCCTGGGGGCCAGCACGGGCGAGATGCTGGTCTACCTGCCAGCGGACCAGCCCACCCCCACCCGCACGCCAACGCCCGCGCCGCAGCCCAGCCCCACAGCCACGCTGCCGGCTCCGCCGACGGCCACACCCACACCGGCACCGGCCTACCGCCTGGCGGAACGGCGACGCCTCTGCCGCGCGGAGGAGGGGCCAGGCCAGGTCCAGGTGGTGGTGCGGGACGAAGCGGGGCAAGGCCTGCCCGGCATCCGGGTGCAGGTGGCCTGGCCCGAAGGGACCGAGACGATCTTCACCGGCTTCAAGCCGGAGCAGGGGGACGGCTACGCGGACGCGCAGATGCGGGTCCGGGGGGAATACCGCGTGACCGTGCTCCAGGGCAGCGGTGGTGAGGTGGTGGGCGGCCTGTATGCCGACCCCGACGCCGCTGGCTGCCCCGCCGAAGCCAGGTCTGTCACCTGGCAAGTGGTCTTCCAGCGGGCTGCTCCCTAGGCCCAAAGGCCCCAGAGGAGCACCCCGCGACAAGGCCACCATCCTGGTGGAGGGAACACAGCGTGAACCTGCAGATGCTCAAGAAGACACCGCTCTTCGCAGACCTCACGGAAGAAGAACAACGCGCCATCCAAGCGCGGATGTACCCCGAACGGTTCCGCAAAGGCGATCTCCTCTTCCGCAAGGGCGACCCCAGCGAGATGCTCTACCTCATCCAGGAGGGGACCGTCCGCCTCCTGGGGGAGGGCGGCATCCCCCTGGCCACCCTGGGCCCTGGAAGCCTCCTGGGGGAGGCCGATGCCCTCGCCGGGCGACCCCGTTCCACCGGCGCCCAGGCCGCCTCGGACCTGGACGTGTGGACCCTCTCCATGGCCGACGTGCGGGACCTGGTGGCCCGGTCACCCGAACTGGGCCTGCGCCTCAGCGAAGCCCTCGGCGTGCGCCTGGCCCCCCTGGTGGACTACCTGGTGGAGCGGCGGCTGCGCCCGCTGCGCGCCTTCGCCTCCCTCAGCGAGGAGGAACTGCGCGC
>DAOTYM010000355.1:0-12645 GCA_034434775.1 Anaerolineae bacterium
CGGGAGGTATATCTATGGCAGACCCCATGCCGCCAAAAGACGAAGGATTTGCACCCGCGCCAGGTCCATCTGGTGACGGCTCCCCTCCCAGTCGCCGGCGCGCGCTCCTTCTGGCGTGCGTGGTACACCTGCCCCTCTTTGCCACTGAGCATCAATCCACCGCGAAAGGGGGTCGTGGCTGCCCAGAACTTGACATAGTATGGAACTTCCGCTACAATAGAGGTGAGCGGCGTTCGGACCCTTCCCGTCAGGTGGATGAAGCCGTCGGTCCCCGGGGATGGCACGGATTTTGCTCCTCTTGCGCTGGTGGAGCGAGGAGTCCGTGTACACCGACCTGACGAGGTGGCTTCCGCAGCCAGGGAGGTCAGACATGCAGACAAGAAGGCTGTTCCAGGTCCTTGCGGTCCTCATGGTGGTGCTGTTCCTCCTGCCGGCCTCCTCTGCCGGCGCGGCGGGGGGCAGTTACCGCTACTTCCCGGAGACCGGACGCACGGTGGGCGGCGAGTTCCTCACCTTCTTTGACCGCTACGGCGGGGTGGCCATCTTCGGCTACCCCATCACCGACGAGTTCCTGGAGGGAGGGACCACGGTCCAGTATTTCCAGCGGGCCCGGTTTGAGTGGCACCCGGAGAACCCGCCGCCCTACAAGGTCCAACTGGGGCTCCTGGGGTCCCTCATCCACCCACCAGACCCCCCGGTGGCCAACTGGACCGACCCCCGCCGCAGCGACCAGCAGTACTTCCCGGCGACCGGCCATCCCGTGAGCGGGGCGTTCCTCCACTTCTACCGGAACCACGGGGGGCTCACGGTCTTCGGCTACCCCATCACGGAAGCCTACAAGGTGGAGGGGAACATCACCATCCAGTACTTCCAGCGGGCACGGATGGAGATGTACCCCGGGGATAGCCGCGTCTACCTGGGGAACCTGGGGGAGGAATGGCTCTACCGCAGGCCCAAGTGGACGGAAACGCCCCCCGCGCCCCAACCTCCGGTGCGCTCCCGCTTCTTCCCGGAGACCGGCTACGTGGTCACCGACGAGTTCCTCACCTTCTGGGAGACGCGGGGCGGGCTGGACATCTTCGGCTACCCCATCTCCGACCGGTTCGTGCAGGGCGGCCTCACGGTCCAGTACTTCCAGAGGGCGCGGTTTGAACTCCACCCGGAGCAGCCAGAGCCCTACCGGGTGCAGTTGGGCCTGCTGGGGTCGGAACTCTACGGCCCGCCAGACCCTCCCGTGCCCAACTGGACCACGCCCTGGAACCCCTACGTCCGCTACTTCCCCATGACCGGGCACATCGTGAGTTACGCCTTCCTGGACTTCTTTGACCGCCACGGCGGCGTGGACATCTTCGGCTACCCCCTCACCGAAGCCAAGTACGAGGCGGGCACGGGGAGGCTCATCCAGTGGTTCCAGCGGGCCAAGATGGAGTGGCACCCGGAGAACCCGCCGGCGTACCGGGTGCAGTTGGCCCTCCTGGGACAGATGGCCTATGCTGGCGACGGACAGGGCCGATGGGAACCCATCCGGGGCTTCGGCAAGGTCTGGCGGGAGAACCCCTCCGTCCGCAACGGCCTGGGGTACGCCACCGCCCAGCAGAAAGTGGTCTGGATGGCGGAGGAGCCCTTTGAACTGGGCCACATGCTCTGGCGGGAGGATACTCGCACCATCTACGTGCTGAAGCGGGATGGGACCTGGAAGGCCTACGACGATACCTGGCAGGAAGGGCGGGACATCGTGAAGTGGGGCTACGTGCCGCCGGCTGGCCGGGTGGAGCCCATCCGGGGGTTCGGCAAGGTGTGGCGGGCCTACCTGGGTGGCCCCTCGGGACAGTTGGGCTGGGCCACGGAGCCGGAGCGCGGCTTCTACGGGGTGGTGCAGCCCTTTGACCGGGGGCTCATGCTCTGGAGCGACCGCAAGGCGATCTTCGTCCTCTTCAACAGCGGCACATGGACCCAGTACCCAGACACCTACGGCGAGCCGCAGTACGGACCACCGTGGGAGTTCTCGCCCTGAGGGGGGAATCCTGCCGCGGATGCACGCGTAAAAGCGGGGTCGTTGTCGTCGGGGGGCGCATGGAGGTGCGCCCCCCGCTGTGTTTTAAGCCCCACAGGAGGGGGACGGGCTCTCCAGTTTCACCTTCTGCGGCATGCAGCGCGGTGCGGGGCTTTCGGCTGGCCCTCTCTCTGCGGGGAAGGCCACGGGAGCACCTTCCAGGGACGCAGGCTCCCACCCCGTGAGGTTTGCCTCGCCATGCCCCTTGTGGTATAATGCGGGCCGTCCTTCCTGCCGCCCGAATTCACCTTGAAGAAGGTGCCCTAGTTGAACGCGGAACCCAGGCCGCCCCAGTGGCCCTCCGGTCCCCAGGCGGCCGAAGATCGCCCAACTGCCTCCAACCCAGGTCCGGCAGAGCGCGCGTGGGAGGTCCCCTCCCTTCCGGCCGAACCCGCCTCCGACGCTGCCACGCCGCGGCGGGCGTTCCTCTCCCTCCTGGGAGAACTGGCCGAGACGGTCCTGCTCGCGTTCATCCTCTTCCTCCTCATCCGCACGGCCCTGCAGACCTACCGGGTGGACGGCAGCAGCATGGAACCGAACTTCTACGACGGCCAGTTCCTGGTGGTGGACAAGGTCACGCCGCGCCTTTCCGGCTTCCGCCGGGGCGACGTGGTGGTCTTCCATTACCCTCAAGACCCCAGCCGCGACTACATCAAGCGGGTCGTCGCCCTCCCTGGCGAAGAGGTGGAGATCCGCGCTGGCGCGATCTACATCAATGGCCGCCTCCTGGACGAGCCGTACGAAACCTACCCAGCCCAATATTCGTGGGGGCCAGCCTTGGTGGCCGAGGGGCAACTGTTCGTCCTGGGGGACAACCGGAGCCACTCCAGCGATTCCCACACCTGGGGGATGCTGGACCAGCGCCAGGTGGTGGGGCGCGCCTGGCTCCGCTACTGGCCCCCCGACCAATGGGGCTTCATCCCTCGCTACGCGGACACGCTGGCCCGCCGATAGGGAAGGCTGACGATGAGCATCCACGAGCGAGAAGTGCGCGAGATCGTGCGCCGCATCCTGGAACAGGCGCTGAAGGAGCCCTCTCCGGCTCCGCCCGCGGCCCCCGCGGGAACACCGGCCCCTTCGCCGTCGCCTGCCCCGGCCAAGCGCCTCGTCACCGAGGCGGACGTGCAGGAGGTCCCCCCAGGGAGCACCCTGGAAGTGCCCGCCGACGCCATTGTGACCCCCTTGGCGCGCCAGGCGGCCATGGAGCGCAAGGTGACCCTTGTGGTGGGGGGAAAGGGGCAGGCCCCCAAGCCCGTTGTGGCCCCCCAGGCGCGGGCCGCCTCCGGCGAGCGGGTGGTGGCCCTGGGGGCGGACCACGGCGGCTTTGAACTGAAGGAAGTCCTCAAGGCCTTCCTCACGGATCAGGGGTACACGGTGCTGGACTGCGGGACCGATTCGCCGGCCTCGGTGGACTACCCGGACTTCGCCTATGCCGTGGCCAAACTGGTGTCCGAGGGGCGGGCTTGGCGCGGCATCATGGTGGACGGCGCGGGCATCGGCTCCTGCATGGCGGCCAACAAGGTCCCTGGCGTGCGGGCGGCCATGTGCTACGACGTCTCCACGGCGGTCAACTCCCGGGAGCACAACGATGCCAACGTCCTCACCCTGGGGGGCCGCCTCATCGGCACCGAACTGGCCAAGGAGATCGTGCGCACGTGGCTCACCACCGAGTTCGGCGGGGGGCGCCACGCCCGCCGGGTGGAGAAGATCATGGAGATAGAGCGGCGCTTCCTGCGGCGCTAGGGGGCATCCGGCACGGAGGAGCATGGGGAAGTGAGTGCAGGGATGAACGTTGCGCAGGCCGATTTTGACCGCCTGGTGGACCTCATCACCCAGGAAGTGATGGCGCACCTGGCGCGGTCGGGGGTGGGGGTCTCTTCCGAGTGCAGCACGTGCAGCGGGCAGTGCCTGAGCACCTGTCCGGAGCGGGTGAGCGCGGCCTTCGCCGCTGGCGCCAGCCGCATCAGCACGACGCTGGGCGTGCGGCGGCCCGCGGCCGAGATCGCGGCTATGATTGACCACACGCTCCTCAAGCCCGACGCCACCAAGGACCAGATCCGCCAGTTGTGCCAGGAGGCCAAGGAGTACGGCTTCGCCGCGGTCTGCATCAACCCCACGTGGGTGGGCCTGGCGGCGGACCTCCTGCGGGGGACCCCGGTCGCCGTGTGCACCGTCATCGGCTTCCCCCTGGGGGCCACGCTGACGGAGGTGAAGGCCTACGAGAGCGAGCGGGCCATCGCCCTGGGAGCGCGGGAACTGGACATGGTCATCAACATCGGTGCCCTCAAGAGCCGGGAGTACGCCTGGGTAGAGGAGGATATCCGGGCCGTGGTCAACGTGGCCCACCCGCGGGGGGCCATCGTCAAGGTCATCATTGAGGCGGCGCTCCTCACCGACGACGAGAAGGTGAAAGCCTGCACCCTGGCCAAGGCTGCCCGGGCCGACTACGTCAAGACCTCCACCGGTTTCGGCCCTGGAGGGGCCACGGTGGAGGACGTCGCGCTCATGCGGCGGGTGGTGGGGCCGGAGATGGGGGTGAAGGCCGCCGGGGGCGTGCGCACCTACGAGGACGCCAAGGCCATGGTCCAGGCTGGGGCGACACGCATCGGGGCCAGCGCGGGGGTGAAGATCGTGCAAGGAGCAATGGGGAGCGGCGGGTGAGGGGTGCTGAGTTCTGATCGGGACATTGCCAGCCCGCAGGGCTGATACGGAGGAGGGTGAGCGAGTGGCAACGACGACCGACCTGCGTGCATACGTCTTCCTGGATAGCCTGCAACCGCAGATGGCCGCGTTCATCGGGACCACGGCGCGCGGCTTCCTGCCCCTGGCCGGGGATGCCTCCCTCTGGGTGGAGATCTCCCCCGGCATTGAGATCAACCGCATCACCGACATCGCCCTCAAGGCCACCGCGGTGCGGCCAGCCGTGCAGGTGGTGGAACGCCTCTACGGCCTCCTGGAGGTCCACGCTTCGGACCAGGCAGAGGTCCGCGCCGCGGGCGCGGCCATCCTGGAGGCCCTGGGCCTCACCCCAGAGGACCGCTGGAAGCCCACTATCCTCACCAGCCAGATCATCCGCAAGGTGGATGCCCATCACGCCCAACTCATCAACCGCAACCGCAACGGCATGATGCTGGTGGCGGACCAGACCCTCTACATCATGGAGGTGGAGCCCGCGGCCTACGCCGTCCTGGCGGCCAACGAGGCGGAGAAGGCGGCGGAGATCAACATCGTGGAGGTGCGGCCCTTCGGGAGTTTCGGCCGCGTCTACCTGGGCGGAGAAGAGCGGGACATCATGGCCGGCTACGGCGCGGCCGTGGCCGCCATTGAGTCCATCACCGGGCGCGAGGTGAAGGCCGCCCGCCGCGACTAGGTGACCCCACCCCCGCCCCCTTCCCCGCACGCGGGGAAGGGGGCAGGGAGGGGGCCACGTCCCCCTGCTACACAGGGTTGGCAAGCGAGTCTTCATCGCCATCTATACCAAAGCAGAACGTTGAGGAGGGATCACGAATGGCAGAGGCATTGGGCATGATTGAATGCCGCAGCTTCGCGGCCATGGTGGAAGCGGCCGACGCGATGGTCAAGGCGGCCAAGGTGGAACTGGTCCACTACGAGAAGACCGGCGGCGGCTACGTGACCGCCATCGTGCGGGGCGACGTGGCCGCGGTCAAGGCGGCCGTGGAGGCCGGCGCGCGCAACGCGGAGAAAGTGGGCGAGGTCGTCGCCGTCCACGTCATCCCCAGGCCCCACGTCAACATTGACCTGGTCCTGCCCCTGGGCCGCAAGGAGCAGGCCCTGGCCGAACTGGGCGAGTAGCGCCACCGCGCCTCCCTCGGAGGGCCTCTGGCCGCGCCATCGCTGGGGACAGCCCAGGGGTGGGCCGCGGCCCTTATCCCATTGGGCGAGGCCGCGTCGCCGAGGACAGGGGCCTTCCGTGCCCGCGGAAGGGCGTCCGGCGCTTACGGGCAGGGCCGCGGGGCGCGGCCAGGTGCAGAGGAGAGCGGAAGATGCTCATCGGAAGAGTGGTGGGGACCCTGGTCGCCACCCGGAAAGAAGAGCGCATGACCGGGCTCAAATTCCTGGTGGTGAAGCCAGTGGACATTGAGGGGAAGGACCTGGGCGGCTACGTCATCGCCGCGGACGCCGTCGGCGCGGGGGTCGGCGAAATGGTCCTCTACGCCACGGGCTCGTCGGCCCGCCAGACGGTGATGACCGACAAACGCCCCTGCGACGCCGTCATCATGGCCATCGTGGACACCTGGGAAGTAGACGGCCAGGTGAAGTACGTCAAGCACTGAAACCCCACCCCCCAACTCCCTCCCCGTGTACGAGGAGGGGGCAGGGAGGGGTTCAAGGGTCCCCAACTTATATGTAGGAAGGTGGGATAGATGGTCCAGCCACCTGCAGAGCCTCGTTCCGCCGAGGACGAGATCGGCGTCCTCGTGCGCCGGGTGTTGGAGCAGTTGGGGCACACGCCGGAAAAGCGCGGGGCCAGCACGCCGGAGCCAGCCAAACTGGGCGACGGCCTCTTTGAGGATATAGAAAGCGCCGTCGCCGCGGCCACCGAGGCCTTCCTCCGCCTCAACGAGATGCCCCTCGCCGCGCGCGTGGAGATCATCGCGGCCATGCGCAAGGCAGCCCGAGAGCACGCGCGCCACCTGGCCTGGATGGCCTGGGAAGAGACCGGCATGGGCCGTCCGGAGGACAAGGAGAAGAAGAACCTCCTGGTGGCCGAGAAGACGCCAGGCCCGGAGATCCTCACGCCGGTGGCCCGGTCAGGGGACCACGGCCTGGTCCTCATGGAGCGGGCGCCCTACGGCGTGGTGGGGGCCATCACCCCCAGCACCAACCCCACCTCCACCATCATCTGCAACGCCATCGGCCTGGTGGCGGCCGGCAACGCCGCCGTCTTCAACGCGCACCCGGCGGCCAAACGCTGCTCGGCGGAGACGGTGGCCATCCTCAACCGGGCCATCGTCGCCGCGGGGGGGCCGCCCAACCTCCTCTGCACCGTGCTGCGGCCCACCGTGGAGTCGGCCCAGGCCCTGATGAAGCACCCCGGCATCCGCCTCCTGGTGGTCACCGGCGGGCCGGGTGTGGTGAAGGTGGCCATGCAGAGCGGCAAGAAGGCCATCTGCGCCGGGCCGGGGAACCCCCCTGTCGTGGTGGACGAGACGGCCGACATTGAGAAGGCCGGCCACGACATCGTCCTGGGCGCTTCCTTTGACAACAACCTGGTCTGCATCCTGGAAAAGGAAATCATCGCCGTGGACTCCATCGCCGACAAACTGAAGGAGGCCATGTGCCGCCACGGCGCGGTGGAGATCCCCTCCTGGCAACTGAACCGCCTGACCAAGGTCATCCTGGAGGAGGACCACGGCCCGGGCCGCCACGGGGTGGTGAACAAGCGCTTCGTGGGCCAGAACCCCAGCCGCATCCTCAAGGAGATCGGCGTCACCATCCCCGAGGCGACCCGCCTGGTGGTGGCCGAAGCCGACCGCCTCCACCCCCTGGTCTGGACGGAGCAACTGATGCCCATCATCCCCCTGGTGCGGGTCAAGGACGCCGACGAGGCCATTGACTTGGCCTTCCAGGTGGAGCAGGGGATGGGCCACACCGCGGTCATGCATTCCCGCAACATTGAGAAACTGAGCCGCATGGCCCGCCTGATGAACTGCAGCATCTTCGTCAAGAACGGCCCCAGCCTGGCCGGCCTGGGGTTCGGAGGGGAGGGGTACACGTCCTTTTCCATCGCCAGCCCCACGGGGGAAGGGCTCACCACGGCCTGGACCTTCACCCGGGAGCGCCGGTGCACCCTGGTGGACGCGTTCCGCATCGTGTGAGGGGGGGAGGTGGTGGGGAAGGTGGCCCTCGGGGTGGCGAGTTTCCTGCTCGTGGCCCTCGCCGCGGGGCTGATCGTCGCCTTCCTGTTCCGCCACCCGACGCCAGAACCTTACCAACAGGCCCGGGCCGACCTGCCCCCCAGCCTGCCCAGGGACGCCGGGGCTCACTTCGCCGCCCAGACCGAGTGGTGGTACTACACGGGCCAACTCCTGGGGGAGGGAGGGGAGCGCTTCGGCTTTGAGGTGGTCTTCTTCAAGGCCTACGCCCCGCCCCACGCCAAGATCTTCGGGCGGATCCCGGTCTCGTGGCTGTGCAACCCAGCCTACTCCTCCCACCTGGCGGTCACGGACCTGCAGCGGGGGGCGTTCTCGTTCGTGGAGCAGACCAACTGCCCCTTCCCCTGGGCCGGGGGCGCGCGGACGGACCGCTACGAGGTCTGGGTCCGCAGGTGGTGGGCCAGGGAGGAGGGTTCCCACCACCACCTGCACGCCGAGGCCGAGGGGATGGCGCTGGACCTGGCCCTTGCGCCCCTGAAGCCAGCCGCCTTCCACGGCAGCCAGGGCGTGGTGTCCATGGGCGCAGGAGGGACGTCGTACTACTACTCCTACACCCGCATGGGGGGCAGCGGCTGGCTGGAGGTGGGGAGAAGGCGCATCCCGGTCCAGGCGCAGGCCTGGATGGACCACCAGTGGGGCAGTTGGGACTGGACCGGCTTCCAGGGCTGGGACTGGTTCAGCCTGCGCCTGGACTCAGGCGAGGAACTGATGCTCTTCCAGTTCCGGGATGAGGATGGCGCGGCTCAGCCCCAGTCCTTCGGCACCTACGTGGCGGCGGATGGGGCGACCGTCCACCTGCCCCAACAGGCCTTCCACGTGGAGGTCCTGGACCGGTGGACGAGCCCCCGGACGGGGGCGGCCTACCCCATCGGCTGGCGGATCGCCACCAGGCTTCCGGCCGGGGAACTCGCGGTCTGGGCCGAGGTGCCGGCTCAGGAACTGCCCCTCCGCATGGGGCCCGCCTATTGGGAGGGGATCTGCCGGGTGGCGGGCACCCTGGCCGGAGAGGCGGTGGCCGGCCACGCCTATGTGGAGATGACGGGATACAGATGAGCCATCCGATCGTTGAGGCCGTGCGCAAGGCAGGGGTGGTGGGGGCCGGTGGGGCCGGCTTCCCCACCCACGTGAAACTCCAGAGCCAGGTGGACCTGGTCATCGCCAACGGCGCGGAGTGCGACCCGCTCTTGGCCTCGGACCAGCGCCTGATGGAGCGGCACGCGGCCCGCATCGTGCAGGGCTTGCGCCTGGCCATGGCCGCCACTGGCGCGGAGCGGGGCGTCGTGGCCCTGAAGCGGGCCTATACCGAGGCCGTGGAGGCCCTGGAGCAGGCCGTGGCCCGCGTCCCCGAGGTCAGCCTCCACCTCATGGAAAGTTACTACCCGGCCGGGGACGAGTTCGTCCTGGTCTACGAGGTGACGGGCCGGCTCATCCCGGAGACGGGGCTTCCGCTCCAGGTGGGGTGCCTGGTGCAGAACGTGGGCACCCTCTTCCACGTGGCCGAGGCAGAGAAGGGCGTGCCGGTGACCCACCGCGCCGTGACGGTGGCCGGCGAGGTGCGGAAGCCGGGGGTCTACTGGGTGCCCATCGGCACGTCGGTGGCCTACCTCCTGGAGCAGGCAGGGGGCCTGCGCATGCCCCTGGAGGACCTCGGCATCGTCCTGGGCGGGCCGATGATGGGCCGCCTGGCGACCTCCCTGGAAGAGCCCATCCGCAAGACCACGAGCGGGGTGCTCGCCCTGCCCAAGACCACGGCCACGGTGCGCGCGCTTTCGCGCCCCCTGGCCTCGTGGGTGCGGCGGGGGCGCTCCACCTGCGACCAGTGCCGCGACTGCACGGACCTCTGCCCTCGGTACCTCCTGGGGCACAACTTCCGCCCCCACGAGGTGATGCGGGCCATCAACTACGGCCTGACGGACCAACCGGACATCATCACCGGGGCGGTGATGTGCTGCGAGTGCCGCCTCTGCGAGGCCTATGCCTGCCCCCTGGACCTTTCCCCCATGGCCGCCTACCGCCAGATCAAGGCCCAGTTGCGGGCTGCGGGCTGGAAGAACGAGCGCCACATGCGGTGGGACCTGACCCCGCACCCCTTCCGCGAGCACCGGCACGTGCCCACCCACCGCCTCATCGCCCGGCTGGGCCTCACAGCCTACGAGGAGCAGCCCTTGCCCTTCCACCCGGAGGCGCTGAAGCCGCCGGAGGTGCGCATCCCCTTGCAGCAGCACACCGGCGTGCCTGCCTTCCCTGTGGTAAAGGAGGGGGATCAGGTGGCCGTGGGGGACCTGGTGGGCGACATCCCCGAAGGGAAACTGGGGGCGCGGGTGCACGCGTCCATCGCCGGAACCGTGCTCCAGGCTGGGCCGGACGCCGTGGTCATCCGCGCCAAGCCTTGAGCTTCGGGTGGCAGGCCCCTCACCGGGTGCCTGCCACCCGTTTTTGGGCTTCAGAGGAGCCCCAGTTCGCGGTGCTTGGCGGCGATGGTCTCCGCCAGGCGCTCCAACGCGGCGTAGTCCTCCTCTTTAGGCAGCCCCTTGCAGAGGACCGGCTCCAGGACCTCCACCTTCAGGTTGGAGAGGAGCCCCGTGAGGTGGTCCACCGCCTTGCCGCCCCAGCCGTAGGACCCGATGATGGAGACGAAGCGGAGTTTCGGCCGCAGGGCGTTCACCAGGTAAGCCGCCGACGCCGCGTGGGGGTGGGCCCCGGTGAGCACAGTGGGCGTCCCGATGACCAGGGTGGCGGCATCCACCAGGGTGATGGCCAGTTTGCCCAGGTCGGTGACGGAAAGGTCAAACTGGTGCACCCGGATGCCCCTCTCCGCCAGGGCCGCCACCAGGGCCTCCACCATCCGCGCCGTGCTCCCGTGCATGCTCACGTAGGGGAGCACCACCTCGTTCTTCAGGTCGTCGGAGACCCACTCCGCGTAGGCCTTCAGGATGAAGGCCGGGTCGTCGTAGATGGGGCCGTGGCTGGGCGCGATGAGGGCCACATCCAGCGGGGCGATCTTGTCCAGGTTGCCGCGGATGATGCGCCGGAAGGGCATCATGATCTCCGCGTAGTACCGCTTGGCCGCCTCGTAGGCGCGCGCCGGCTCGGTGACGTACAGGTCTGTGGTGGCCAGGTGCGAGCCGAAGAAGTCGCAGGAGAAGAGGATGCGGTCCTCCTGCAGGTAGGTGCTCATGGTCTCGGGCCAGTGGACCCAGGGCGTGTAGAGGAACTGGAGCGTCTTCCCGCCCAGGGAGAGGGTTTCCCCATCCTCCACCACGGCGATGACCTCGGGCGAGAGGCCCAGGTGGTCCACCAGCATCGGCTTCCCCTTGGACGAGGCCAGGACTTTGGCCTCGGGATACCGCTGGAGCACGTGGGGGATGGCCCCGGAGTGGTCCTGCTCGGCGTGGTGGGCCACGATGTAGTCCACCCGCGGCACCCCCTCCAGTTGCGCCATCAAGAGGTGCACCTTGCTGGGGTCCACCGCGTCCAGCAGGGCCGTCTTCTCGCTCCCCTGGACGAGGTAGGCGTTGTAACTGGTCCCATCTGGGAGAGGGATCAGCACGTCAAAGAGCCGGCGGTCCCAGTCCACGGCGCCGACCCAGTAGACGCCCTCTCGGATTTTCCTCGGTTTCACGGCTGCAACCTCCTTGCGGGAGACCCCAACCCAGGGACAGTCCTCCCTTGGGCAAGGGGCCTACCCCTCTACATGGATGACTTCCACCGGGCAGCCTTCCGCAGCGGAGCGGACGCAGTCGGCCAGGTCCTCTGGGGCCAGGCCCTGGGCGGGGTTGCCCCCCACCCGGTACCGCTCCACCACCTGGCTCAGGCCGTCGTCCCCTTCTTCAAAGAACTCCGGGCAGTCGGCCCAACAGGCTCCGCAACTGATGCAGTCGTCCCGGTTCAGCGTGACTTTCACTCCTGCCATGTGCGGTTCCTCCTTGCTTCTTTGTGGCTTGGATGGCCAGGGGCCTGAGCCGCCCCCTAGCCTCGCCGATTATACCTCGGAAAGGGATTTTTGTCAAGAAAATTGACAGAAATTTTCGCCAGAACGCCAGAACCTCACCCCCTACTCTACACCCCGAAGCCCTCCGGGGTCTACGACAAAAGTCCCAAGGGGGGAGCGCCCCTAGCGCTGGACCACAATAAAAATTCCGTTTTCGGCCATGCAGGCACGTTGCGGTCTCGTAGGGGCGCACGGCCGTGCGCCCCTACCCAGATTGCATATCGTCAAGAACCACCGTGGCGCAGTACTAGCGTTCGGCCTCGGCTTCCAGGCCCTCGCGGTCCAGGAGGACGATGCGGTGCCGCTCCATGCGGATGAGCCCGGCGTCGGCAAAGGCCCGCAGGGTGCGCCCCACCACGTCGCGCACCGTGCCCAGGGAAGCGGCTATCTCCTCCTGGGTCCAGCGGTGGGAAACCTGCCCGGCCTGGGCCTGCTCCAGGAGGAACCGCGCCAGCCGCCCCCGCACGGTGCGCAGGGAGAGGTCCTCCACCAGGTTGGTCAGGTGGTGGAGGCGTTCGGCGAAGTCCCGCAGGATGGCGAGGGCCAGGTCCGGGCACTCCGCCGCCGCCCGGCGGAACTCCGCGGCGGGGACGGCGTAGGCCACGACGCGGCTCAGGGCCTCCACCGTGGCGTGGTTGACGCCCTGGGCCCGGAAGGGGGGCACGGTGTTGAAGGCCTGCCCTGGCCCCAGCCGGACCAGGACC
>DAOTYM010000356.1:0-4310 GCA_034434775.1 Anaerolineae bacterium
GCGGACAACAACCTGACGTCGGCCTGACACGGCGGACCGAGCCGAGGGCAGAGGGATCGGCCGCCTACGGGCCGCGTGGGAATTTGCCCCAGGGCCAGGTCCCGGTTATAATACTCCACCGCTGTCCCCTGCCCAGGGAGGGAACGTTGGCCAAACTGGTGATCGCGATCCTGCCGGAGGGCCTGGCGGCCGCGGCGCTGGATGGGCTCGTCAGAGGGGGCTACCGTGTGACGCGGATCTCCAGCACGGGGGGCCTCCTGCGCCGGGGCTATGCCACCCTGCTCATCGGCATCCGAGACGAGCAAGTGGAGGACGTCATCGCGTGCCTCAAACGCGCCTGCGCCGGCGCAGTGCGGGAGCGCCGGGCGCGGGACGCGGGCCCGCCGGGGGAACTCCCTCACTGCGGCGTCACTTTGTTTGTCCTGGGGGCGGAAACCTTTGAGAGCCTGTGAGGAGGCGGACCCTCAGGGACTTCGCTTCCCCGCGCCTCGGCTCAGCCACGCCTGGCCCTTGGGCGTCACGGTCCACAGGCGAACCCCGGGGCCCAGGGCACACTCCTCAGCCAGGGGGCATCCCTCGCACGCGGCGGTGCACCCCATCCGTTCCACCTTCAGGTAGCCAGCCTGCACCAGGTCCGCCAGCATCTGCACGGCCAGGTCCCTGGAGACCTCCAGGCGGGCTGCCAGTTCGTCCAGGTTCCCGGCGCGGCCTTCGGCCACCAGGCGCAACGCGTCCTCCAGCATGCCCCTCGCTCCTCTACACGCCCCACCCCAGGAGCCGCGCCACCTGGTACATGGCCACGCCTGTCCCCAGGGAGACGGCCAGGAGCAGCCCCAGGCTCACCAGCGTCCAGCGCCAGGAGCCGGTCTCCTGGCGGATGGCCGCTGTGGTCGCCGCGCAGGGGATGAAGAGCATCTGGGTGGCGAGGTAGGCCAGGGCTGCAGCCGGAGACAGCACCCCCCGCAAGGCCCCAGCCAGGCCCTCCCCAGCCTCCCCCACGCCGAAGAGGATGCCCAACGTGGCGATGGTGTTCTCCTTGGCCACGAAACTGGTGAGGAGCGCCACCATGAACTCCCAGCGCAGCCCCATCAGACGGCCGACGGCCGCAAGCCCGCGGCCGGCTGAGGCCAGGTAACTGGTCTGGATGTCCCCGCTTGGGAAGTAGGAAAGAACCCAGACAACGACCGAGACGACGAGGATGATGGTCCCCGCCTTCTGCAGGAAGGCCAGCAGGCGCTGCCACACGCTGAGGCCGATGGTCCGCCAGTTGGGGGTGTGGTACAGGGGCAGTTCCATGATGAAGGCCACGTGCTCGCCTCCCAGGATCAGTTCGTGCACCACGGTGCCCAGCACCACCAGGACCAGCAGGTTCAGGGCCACCAGGCCCCAGGAGACAAGCGCAGCATTTCCCCCGAAGAAGATGGGCGCCAACACGGCCAGGACGGCCATGCGCGCTGTGCAGGGCACCAGGGGGGCAAGCAGCACGGTCAGGAGGCGCGCCTTGGGCGTGTCCACAATGCGCGCCCCCATCACTGCCGGCACGTTGCACCCGAACCCCAGGAAGAGGGGGAGGAAACTCTTGCCGTGCAGGCCCATGAGGTGCATGAAGCGGTCCATGACGTAAGCGGCCCGGGCCATGTAGCCGGTATCCTCCAGAAGGCCCAGCGCGGTGAAGAAGATGGCCAGGATGGGCAGGAAGGTCACCACCATGCCCGCGCCTCCGAGGACCCCGTCGGCCAGGAAGCCCACCAACCACCCCGGCGCGCCGGCCAAGGCCTGCCGGATCCACGCCGCCGTCCCCTGGACGACCACTGCGTCCAGCCAGGCCTGCACGGGTGCGCCGAGGGTGTAGGTCACCCAGAAGAGGGCACCCAGGGCCAGGAGGAGCAGGAACAGGCCCCAGACCGGGTGCGTGGCCACACGGTCCAGCCGGTCGGTCTGGGTGATGCGGCCGGCCCGCGGCTGCACCACAGCGGCGCGCACCATCCGCCGGATCCAGTCGTAGCGCGCCCCAGCCACGGCGAGGACCGCATCCTCGTGCTGCATGAGGAGGCGGTGCACCTCCTCCCATCGCTCCGGCGCAAGGTGGCTCCGCACCAGCGCGGTCACCTCTTCGTCGCCCTCCAGGAGTTTCAGGGCGGCCCAGTCCTCGGGGTACGGGGGCGGGACTGCCCCCTGGATGAGGGTGGCGATCTCCCGGAGGACCGCCTGGTGGTCCTCCCGGATGGTGGGGCGGTTGGGGGGACAGGGAAGGCCCTCCGTGGCTACCCTCTCCACCGCGTCCATCAGTTCCCGGACCCCCTGCCCGCGGCTCGCCACCATGGGCACGACGGGGATGCCCAAAGCCGCCTCCAGGACGTGGGGCTCTATCTCCAGGCCCCGCTGGCGGGCCACATCCACCATGTTCAGGGCCAGGACCACCGGCTGCGGCAGCATCAGGAGTTCCGAAAGGAGGTACAGGCTCCGTTCCAAGATGGCCGCGTCCACCACGGCCACCACCACATCCGGCCGTTCCCGCAGGATGAAGTCTCGGGCGATGCGCTCCTCTTCAGAGTTGGCCGTCAGGCTGTAGGTGCCCGGCAGGTCGGTCAGGCGGTAGAGGCGGCCGTTGTGGCGGTAGAAGCCCACCTTCCGTTCCACCGTCTTGCCCGGCCAGTTCCCCACGTGCTGGTTCAGGCCGGTGAGCATGTTGAAAATGGTGGACTTGCCCACGTTGGGCTGGCCGGCCAGGGCGACTTGGATGACCTGTTCTCCCGTGGCCAGGACCTCCTCGGCTTGGAGGAGGTCCGCCGGGGAGGGCTCTCCATCGTGGCAGGAAGTGCGCATGGCCTCACACCTCCGAAGGGACCACGGCCGGCTGCACCCACACCCGCGCCGCCTCCCGGCGGCCCAGGGCGATGCGCGCCCCCCGCACCTCCACGATGAGGGGGCCGCGGCCGAAGTTCTGGATCATGGTCACCTCGGCGCCAGGCGTGAACCCCAGGCTGGCCAGCCGACAGACGATGCCGCGCCCACCGGCCACCCGCCGGACGAGGGCCCGCTCGCCCGGGCGCAGGGCGCTCAGGGGGAGTTCTGTGCCTACGTTCATGGTTGCTCCTCCAGCGAGAGGGGTTGGACGCGGATCTCCTGCGCCACCTCTTTCCCCAAGGCGTGGCGCACCCCGCCCACGACCAGGGTGAGGACGCCCCCGAAGGGGGCACGGGACTCCACCTGGACCGTTGCCCCGGGCTCCAGCCCCATCTGCCCCAGGTAGCGCAGGAGGTCCGGGTCTCGCTCCGGCACGCTGAGGACCCGCACCTGCTCCCCCGGCTCCACGTCCATGAGGGAAAGCCGCCCTTGGGCGAGGGTCGCGCCGTCCTCGCTGGGCACCGGATGGCCGTGGGGGCAGGTCTGGGGCTCCTCCAGGAAGCGGGCCAGGTGCGCCTCCACCAGGGGCGACGTGGCGTGCTCCAGGCGGCAGGCCTCCTCGTGGACCTGATCCCACGGCAGGCCCAGGACGTCGGCCAGGAAGCGTTCCCACAGGCGGTGCCTGCGGATCAGGCCCGCGGCCTTTGCTCTGCCGTCTTCCGAGAGGGCGACGCCGCGGTAGGGGATGTAGGTCAGGAGGCCCCGCTCCTCCAGACGGCGCACCATCTGGTTGGCCGAGACGGCCGAGACGGCCAGGTGCTCCGCCAGAGTGGACAGGGGGACCATCCCCCCTTCTGCCGCTCCCTCCAGGCGGTAGATGGCCTCCAGGTATTCCTCTGCCGAACGAGAGAACATGGACCGCGCCTCCCTGGGGAAAAGGGCATGATAAACAAATTGTTTAGCCATGCCTAAGTATACACGCCCTGCTGTCTGATGTCAACTGCGAAGGGAGACAGGGGCAGGGCTGACTCATTCTTACAGAACTCTGACCGCCTTCCGGTGTGGCAGGCCGTAGGGCACGCCTCCTGGCGTGCCATCTAGCGTCCGGAAGAGCCGTTAAGATCTTCCCTTTGTAAAAACGAGTCAGCCCTGGAGCCAGGGGCAGGTCGGTAGGGGCGATTCGTGAATCGCCCCTACAAACCTTACCTACCCCCCAACCCCCTCCCTCTCCATCCGCGGATGGAGAGGGAGGGGGAGGCCGAAGGCCAGGGGTGGGTGAGGTCGGCAGGGGCGGTGCGTGAAACGCCCCCGCCTTTTTTGGCCACCGGTTTCGGCCGCCGATTCAAATCGGGGCTCAGACAAGGCGTCGGCCTGCGCCGACGCGGGCGTGCAAGGAGGCCCGCCCGTTGACGGCGTTGCCAAGCCGCCGATTCAAATCGGGGCTCAGACAGGGCGTCGGCCTG
>DAOTYM010000357.1:0-3664 GCA_034434775.1 Anaerolineae bacterium
GCTCTTCGGCGGGGAAGGGCTCTTCCTGGCCAAGTTGACCGGCCCGGGCCTGGTCTACCTCCAGAGCCTGCCCTTCTCTCGCCTCGCGGACCGCATCTTCGCCGCCGCCCGCTTCCAGAAGCGGGACGAGCGGAAAGGCGTGGCCGGCCTGGGGGGCGACCTCCTTGGCGGCCTCTTGAGCGGAGACCGGGGTTTCTAGAGCACGCGCAGCGATTGGCACAGGGTGAGCCAGCAAGGAGGGAGAGACGATGCTCACAGACCGCATCATCGGGGCGTTCACGTTCCGCAGGGAAGTCTATGGCGAGGTGGAGAAGGACACGGCGTTCACCAACACCGCCTGGATGCTGGTGGCCGTGGTGGGGTTCCTCAACCAGTTGGGCGCGCACGCGCAGCCCAACATCCTGCGCTGGTTCTTCGGAGCCCTCCTGGGCACCGTGGGCGTCGTCCTGGCTTTCGCCCTGGGGGCCTACGTGGTGGCCTGGGTCGGACGGGCCCTCTTCAACGCCGAAGTGACCTTTGAGGAGTTGGTCCGCACCCTGGGCCTGGCCTACGTGTGGAACGTGGTGGGGGTGGTGGGCATCCTGGCGGGCTTCTCAAGCGCCCTGGCCTGCATCCTCACGCCGGCGCTCATCGCCGCCGCCATCCTGGGGCTGATCGCCTGGTTCGTGGCCGCCAAAGAGGCCCTGGACCTGGAGTGGACCCAGACCATCATCACCGTGGTCATCGGCTGGGTGGTGCTCCTGGTCATCACCTTCCTGGTGGGGGTGGTGCTGGGCGCCATCGGCCTGGGCGCAGCCGCCGTGGGGCGGGCCATCGTCCGGTAGGTGCAGGCCTCTCCCCATCCCCCAACAAGGGGGGAGAGGTGAGGTGTGGGGAAAACCTCATCCGCCCCCTGCCCCTCCCTCTCCAGATGTGGAGAGGGAGAGGGTGGCCGAAGGCCGGGGGAGGGGTGAGGTGATGTGAGGAGGTGTGGCCATGACGGAGATGACCGGCTGCGAAGCGTTGGTGCGGTGCCTCGTGGCAGAAGGAGTGCGGTACGTCTTCGGCATCCCCGGTGACCAGTGCGCGCCCATCACCGACTGCATCTACCGCCTGCGCGAGGAGGCAGGGATCACCTTCGTCACCACCCGGCACGAGCAGGCCGCGGCCCACATGGCCGACGCCTGGGCCCGCGTCACCGGCGAGCCCGGCGTGTGCCTCGCCACGGTCGGGCCGGGCGTGGCGGACCTGGTCCCCGGCGTCTACCCGGCCTGGGCCGACTCGGTCCCCCTGGTGGTCCTGGGGGCACAGAACCAGACCTGGCGCATCTACCCCGAGCACGGCTCCATGCAGGCCCTGGACCAGGTCCCGCTGATGGCCCCCATCACCAAGTGGCGGGCCCTGGTGGCCGACCCGCGGCGCATCCCCCAGTTGACCCAGTGGGCTTTCCGCGCCGCCACTACGGGGCGGCCCGGGCCAGTCTACCTGGACCTGCCGTCCGACGTCCTCTGCAGCACCCTGGACGTGGACGAGTACCCCATCCTGCCCAAGGAGCGGTACCGCCCCCTGGTGCCGCCTCAGCCGCCCCAGGACCTGATTGAGCGGGCCGCCGACATGCTGGTAGAGGCGGAATGGCCCCTCCTGCACGCCGGCAGCGGCGTGCTGCGGGCCGGTGCCTGGCGCGAGTTCGTGGCCCTGGCCGAGTACCTCTCCGCGCCGGTCACCACCAGCCAGGGGGCGCGGGGCGTCATCCCCGAGGACCACCCCCTGTGCATCATCCCCGGCAGTTTCGGTGCCCTGGGGGCCCAGGCGGAGGCGGACCTGGTCCTCTTGGTGGGCGGGCGCATGGGCGACATTGACTTCTGGGGCAAGCCGCCGGCCTGGGGGGAGTGGAACGGGCGGCAGAAGTGGATCCAGATAGACCTGGACCCGCAGAACATCGCCCTGAACCGCCCGGTGGACCTGGCCCTGGTGGGCGACGCCAGGGCGACGCTGGCCCTCCTTCTGGAGGCGGTGAAGGCCCGCACCGGCCCCCGCGGGGAGCACCCCAACATGGAGGACGTGCGGCAGGCCATGGAGGCCTGGTTCGGCCAGTTTGAGGAAGCCCGCTCCGACGCCGTGCCCATCCACCCCCTGCGCCTGATGCGGGAGGTGCGGGAGTTCTTCCCGCGGGAGGCCATCTCCTGCGTGGATGGGGGGAACACGGCCGTCTGGGCCCACTACATGAACCGCATCTACGAGCCCCGCACCTTCCTCTGGGCGGCCGACTCGGGCCACCTGGGCACCGGCGTGCCCTACGCCATCGGGGCCAAACTGGCCCGGCCGGACGTGCCCGTCTACTGCATCACTGGCGACGGCTCTTTCGGCTTCAACGCCATGGAACTGGAGACGGCCCGCCGGCTCCACCTCCCCATCGTGGTCATCGTCGCCAACGACCGCGCCTGGGGGATGATCAAGGGGGCGCAGGCGGCCATCTACGAAGGGCGGTACATCGGGGTGGACTTCTCCCCGGAGACCCGCTACGACAAACTGGCCGAGGCCCTGGGGTGCTACGGCGAGCGGGTGACGGAGCCGGGGGAGATCAAGCCAGCCCTCCAGCGGGCCGTGGATTCGGGCCTGCCAGCCGTGCTGGATGTGGTGCTGGACCCCGAAGCCAACCTCAACCCGCCAGACCTGGCCGTCCTGGACGGCGTCTGGATGGAGGGGTGCGAGCGGCGGTGCTAGGGGGCCCAGAGCGGAAAGACAGCCCAGTCCCCTGCCTCCGTAAGGGCGGGTCCTCCGCGCTTGCCCAGAACTTGTCAACGGATTTCCGGGAACGGATGGAACGGACCCCCCACAGGACATGCCTCCTGGCACGCCAACTTGGGACACGGGGAGAAAGTGGATCAGCAGCAAGAGAGGCAAGGGGATGGACACGGCGGGGTGTCGCGTGAGATCGTTGCCACCTCAACCCAGCGCTGGACCGCCGGGGTCCTTGAAGGCGTGGCCTTCTGAGGAGCGAGGGACAAAGGGGGCAAGCGTAGGGGCGCACGGCCGTGCGCCCCTACCGGCGGCACGGGCGTGCCGCACTACAGACAATAGTCTCTATAGCGCAACACCAGTCTCAAGGGAGCACCATGAAGGCAACGAACCCTTGCATCGCTATCGTTGGTGGAGCCTCTGTGGACATTCTCCATTTCCGGGGGCAGACGGTGCGTTCCATCGGCGGGGCGGGGCTGTACACGGCCCTCGCCGCGCACAGGGCAGGGGCCCAGGCCACCATGTTCGCCCCCCGCCCCGACCCCCTGCCGCCAGCCTTCGCCCCAGTGGTGGAGCGCATCGCCTGGGTCGGGCCGTCCGTGCCCGTGGAGGACCTCCCCTCGTTTGAGATCGCCCACTACGGCGGCGGCCGCAGCGAGATGCTCCACGCCCGCTGGGGGGCCGAGGTGGACCTCTCATTGGCCCACCTCCCGCCAGAGGGCCTCCCCGGCGAGATCGTGCACGTGGTCCCCTTCCACGAGCCGGCGCGGCAACTGGCCTTCCTGCGTCACTTCAAGGCCCAGGGGCGGCGCGTGGCCGCGGGGACCTACGCCTGCGCCATCGCCGAACGTACGGCAGAGGTGCGGGAAGCCCTCGCCCTGGCGGACGTCTTCTTCTGCAACGAACGGGAGGCGGAGGGCCTTTTCGGCACGGCCGAGGAGGCGCG
>DAOTYM010000358.1:0-2581 GCA_034434775.1 Anaerolineae bacterium
GGTCCTGGACCCGGAGCAGAACTACGCCTTCTCCGACCACTACCTGGACGTGCCCTACGACCTCTCCAAGGTGCTCTTCATCACCACGGCCAACGTGCTGCACACCGTCCCGCCAGCCCTCCAGGACCGCATGGAGGTCATAGAGTTCCCGGGGTACATTGAAGAGGAGAAGGTGGCCATCGCCAAGCACTTCCTGATCCCCCGGCAGTTGGAGCAGCACGGTTTGGAGCCGGGCTTCCTCTCCTTCTCCGACAAGGCCCTGCGCCGCATCATCCGGGAGTACACCTACGAGGCCGGGGTGCGCAACCTGGAGCGCAGCATCGCTCAGATCTGCCGCAAGACGGCCCGCCGCGTGGCCGAGGGGAAACGCGTCCGCCGCCAGATCACGCCGGCAGCTCTGGCCTCGTACCTGGGCCCGCCCCGCTACACGGAACTCCTGGCCGACAAGGAGGACGAGGTGGGCGCGGCCATGGGCGTGGCCTGGACCGAGGCCGGCGGCGACATCATGCCCGTGGAAGTCAGCCTGATGGAGGGGAAGGGGAGCCTCACCCTGACCGGCCAGATGGGCGACATCATGCAGGAGTCAGCCCAGGCCGCCCTCTCCTACGCCCGGTCCCATGCCAAGGAACTGGGCATCCAGGGCGTGGACTTTGACAAGGTGGACATCCACATCCACGTCCCCGAGGGGGCCATCCCCAAGGACGGCCCCTCCGCCGGGGTGACCATGGCCGTGGCCCTCATCTCGGCCCTCACCCAGCGGCCCGTGCGCCACGACGTGGGGATGACCGGCGAGATCACGTTGCGCGGGCGCATCCTGCCCATCGGCGGGGTGCGGGAGAAGGTGATGGCCGCCCACCGGGCCGGCCTGAGGGCCTTCATCCTGCCCCGCAAGAACGAGCAGGACCTGGAGGAGATCCCGCGGCGCATCCGCAAAGACATGGAGTTCATCCTGGTGGACCGCATGGAGGAGGTCCTGCCGGTGGCCCTGAGGGACTCCGCCGCCCCCGCGCCGCAGAAGCCGCAGAAGAAGAGGGGGGCCAGGAAGAAGGCCCCGGAGGAAGGGCAGGAAGGCCAGGGGGACCCCCACACCTGAACCCTGACCCCGGCGGGGAGGAGGCAAGGGCATGCTGGAGATGTTGGCCATCTTGGTGCTCGCCTGGCTCGCGGTCGGTGTGGTGCTCGGCCTGATCCTCCAGTGGACCCAAAGCCTGAACCGCTTCCAAGTGGCCTTCAGCACGTGGGTGCTGGGAAGCCTCCTCCTCGCCGGGGGTGCCTACTGGGTCCTCAGCCAGGACCCAGTCCCCATCGCCTGGCTCCAACGGTGGCGGGAAGAACTGGTCCACCAGGTCGCCGTGGACCGCGCCATCCTCCTGGAAGACCTCCCCCACGCCCAGATGCAGGTGCAGCGCTTCCTCCGCCTGGACACGGACGCGGACCAAGAGGCGGAATGGGTGGTGGTCTACACGCGCCGCGGGTCCGCCGGTGTGCGGGCCTACATCTTTGATGGCGACGTGGGCACGCCGGGCATTCTCTATCCCTACCCCCTCCAGACCCCCAGCGACGACTACCTGGGCGATACGGCCAGGGGCCTCGCCTTCCGCACGGAGGACGTGGTCAAACTGGGCCGGCCGCAACTCATCGTCTGGGACCCGCAGACCCTCTCCATCTTCAAAGTCAACCAGAGGCCCGCGGACGCTGCGGAGATGGTGCGGGGCGCCCCGCCCCGCTACGAGGTCATCGGCTTCTTCCGCGGCGACCGGGTCCAGAGAGAAGGGGCCCAGGTGACCGTCTGGCAGAGGGCCCTTATGGAGCGCAGCCACCTGGCCGTCCGTCAGGTGTACGAGCCGGACCCGGTGGCCAAATCCTACTTCCGCTCCGGGACCTTTGCCCTGCGGGACCCAGTGGAGGAGAGCATCGGCTTCATGCCTGGGGGGCCCAGCGACTTCCAGGATTCCCCTTACCCCGAGGCCATCGTCGTGGCGTTCTACAGCGACGTGCCCAAGGACGGAGCCCAGAGGTACCTGGTGCCCGCCCTGCGGGACGCCTACCTGAACAGCGCCCTGGACTACGGCTCCCCCTGGCCCCGGGCGGACCTGGCGCGCGTCCTCGTGAGGGAGGTGCGCTACCGGCCTCCAGACCCCGGGGCCGAGCGGGCCACGGTGACCGTGGCGGTGGTCCCCTTGCGGGCAGGGCAGCCCGCAGCCGAGGCCCCGGCTCCCACCGTGGTGGAATGGACCCTGGTCCTGCTCAACGGCCAGTGGAAGATGGAAGCCATGCGTCGGCTGTGAGGTGGGCGGGGGCCGTACCCACCATCGCACCTCCGCCCTCCATCCGTTGACGGCAAGCGTTGATGAAAGAACGACGAGCCTGCGCCCAAGGAGGTAACCGAGGAAGAACTCCTGAAGAACAACTGAGTGCTGGACCACAATAAAAAATTCCGTTTTCGGCCGTGCAGGTCACAGTTGCAGTCTCATAGGTAGGGGCGCACGGCCGTGCGCCCCTACCCAGGATTACATATCGCCAAGAACCACCGTGGCGTAGTACTGAGGGACGGACGTCAAACCGCTGAGGGCAGCCCTAC
>DAOTYM010000359.1:0-3620 GCA_034434775.1 Anaerolineae bacterium
GAAAGCACTGCCCCGGCCGCCCCCAACGCAGAGCCGGTGAAACTGGAAAGGCCGAAGAACCGGCCCCGTCTGTCCGCCGGAATAACCCGCGCCACCATATCCTGCCAGGCCGGGGCGATGGCGCCAGCCCCCAGGACGTGCCAGGCATAGGCCACGAAGAAGAGGGCCAGGGCAGGGCCAGGCCGGGAAGGCGCGAGGAGGAAGGCCGAGAGGGCCAGGAACCACAGGGGCAGCCGCTCGCTGAAGAGCCCTACCTTCACGGCGATGGGCTTGCGGAGCGGCCGGCGCTCCACGTAATTGGCGGTGAGGAGCTGCGGCAGGTACCACCCAGCCTGGCTCAGGGCGGCCACCACCCCCACCAAGAAGCGGCTGCCGCTGGCCCGCTCCACGAACAGGGGCAGGATGGTCACCCCGGAGATGAAGCTGTTCCCGAACCAGAAGAGGGCCAGGTCCATGAAGTTGGCCATGAAGTTCCAGCGGTAGTTCCGCTCCACGAGGGCGGCGATGGCTTCGCGGTCCCTGCACTCGTCCATTCCGACCTGCCCCGAACCCCCTACCGGTTCACCAGCGCGAGCGGCAGCGCCACGAGCCCGCCCAGGGCCCTAGGTGGAGAGAAAGGCGAGGTGTTGCCTCCGGCATCGGTGGCGGTCGCCGTCACGTAGGGCCCCTGGAGCGGGCCTGCATAGGCGAACCGTCCGTCCTCCCCGGCCTGCACAGCTCCCAAGAAGGTCCCGCCCTCGTCGGCGGGGTCGGCGAAGAGTTCCACCCAGCACGCGCTGCAGGTCTGGCCTGCCGCTCCCTCCGGGGTGACTTCCAAGAGGAGGGGCGCGGAGAGGCCGCCGTTTCCGCCGTCCACCAGGTGGATGCCCTGGCCCCCGTTCTGGGTGATGCGGTTGCGGCGGAACGTGTTCCCCACCGAGCGCGCGCCTGTCACCCGCACCCCGTCGCCCCCGTTGTGGGCGATGGAGTTTCCCCACTCCAGGTCCAGGGACGCGAGGCCAGCCCGCGCCACGCCCAGGGCGGCCAGGGCCCCCGCGTGCTCGCCGATGCGGTTCCCCGCTGCCCCGTCCAGGATGTGCACCCCGTGTCCGCCGTTGGGCAAGGGGCCGGCCATGGCCTGGTCCCACCCTACCTGGTTGGCTGCGACCCAGTTGCCCGTCGTCCCCTCGCCGGCCAGGCGCACGCCGTCCCCGCCGTTGGCCGCCACCAGGTTGGCCAGGACCAGGTTCTCCCGTGCCCCGTCGCTCAGGCGGATGCCCTCCTCGGCGTTGCCCACGGGCTGGAAGCCGCCGAAGTCCGTCCCCACCAGGTTGCCTGCCACCACGTTCCCCTGGGTCCCGGCCCCACGGAGCCAGAGCCCCGGGCCGGCGTTTCCGCTCACCTGGTTGGCCTCGCCCTCGGCCACCCTCCCGATGAGGTTGTAGGCTGCACCCCCTTCCACCAGGATGCCAGCCTCCCCGTTGGGCAGGGGCGCGGCCCCCACGGCGTTCACGCCGACGCGGTTCCCCAGGATGAGGTTGGCGTCGGTGCCCGCTCCCCGCAGGTGCACGCCCGGGCCCAGGTTCCCGGAGGCCAGGTTGCCCTGCACGGTGTTGCTGTTCGCGCCCCCCTCCAGCAGGATGCCAGGCCCCTGGTTGGGCAGGGCCGTCAGCCCGCTGAGGGACGTGCCCACCAGGTTCCCCAGGACTTCGTTGTTCCACGCGCCGGCCTCCAGGCAGATGCCCCCCTGGGCATTTCCCGCCACCACGTTGCCCTCGGCGGCGGCTCCGCCCACGCGGTTCTCCGCCCCGCCCTGCACCCGCACCCCGCATCCCGCGTTGCCGAGGCCGGCGCGGCCGGTCCTGTCCGTGCCGATGAAGTTCCCCTGCACGAGGTTGTCCCGCGTTGTCGTGCCCTCTACGCGCACGCCATCTCCCCCGTTGGCCCCGAGGACGTTGGCATCGGCCCGGGTGCGGCCCACCAAGTTGCCGTGGGCGCCCCCGGCCAGGCGCACCCCGTGGCCTCCGTTGCCCGCCGGGATGCCGCCAGGGGTGACGCCGATGGCGTTCCGCAGGAGGAGGTTGCCCACCGCCTCCACCCCCTCCAGGAGCACGCCATCCCCCCGGTTGCCGCAGATGAGGTTGTCCAGAAGGCGGTTGCCGGCGCCCACCACGCGGAGGCCCGGGCCGTCAAACCCGCGCAGGGCGAGGCCCTGGACCACGTTCCCGTCGGACGCGAGGACGAGCCCGGCCGTCCCCGCGGGGGCCAGGCTCCCCTCCAGGACCACCCCTGCGCCCGCCCCGGTGAGGGTCACGTTCCCGGTGGCGAGGGCCGGCAAGGGGGAGAGGACCCGGATGCTCACCGGGGCTTCGGGCGGGAAGGTGGCCGGGTCAAAGGCGATGGTGTCGCCGGGGCCGGCGTGTTCCAGGGCCCAGCGCAGGGTGCCCGGCCCGGCGTCCGCCGGGGAGGTGACGACGAGGACCGCCTCCGCCCGGGCCGGAAGGCCCGGCCATGGGGCGAGCCCGGCAGCGAAGAGGCTCAACAGGCATGCAGCAAGGCGCAGGGATTTCCAGATGCGGTTCACCAGGGGATATGCTCCTCGGGCAGGGTCGTCAGGGAGCCTCTTTCGGTTCGGAGGCGCGGGCAGATTGTAGCATCCGGCGGGGGGATTGTCAAAGGCAGCCCGAAGCAGGCCAAGAGGGACGCAGGGCCCTTTGACGGGCCTCTTGAGACGTGTTATACTGTCCTCGGAGCCCTTGGCCCTTCGGGAACTCCGCAGACATCTACCCCAGGAAGGAGAGCGGCCGTGCGAGCGCACATCGGGCGGTTGGGGGTGGCCCTGGCCCTGCCCTGGGCCCTTGTGGCGATGTTGGCCGCGGTGGTGGCCGCCAGGGACCTGGCGCCCCCTGCATCTCCCGCGGGGTTCGCGGCCCAGCCGGTCAACGGCTCCTCCGAGATCCTGCTCACCTGGCAGGCCTCTCCGGGCGCGACGTACTACCTCCTCCAGCGGCGCTGGGAAGGCTCCCAGTGGGCCTGGCAATCCCTGCCCACCGTTGCCGGAGCCACGCAGTACACCGACACCACCACGGCATGCAGCACGTACTACGAGTTCCGCCTCCAGGCCTGCAATGAGGAGAACGAGTGCTCCGCATGGGCTGGCCCGGCAGGGGCCACTGCCGCACCGTGCGCCCCCGAACTGTACGGGGTAGCCCCCCTGAGCGAGCGCTACGCCGTGCGTCTTCGGTGGAGCGCCCGGCCCGGGCAGGCGACGGCTTTCACCCTCCAACGACGGCACCTGCCCTTGGACTGGCAACACCTCATCACCCTGCCGGCAGAGAGCCCCTTCCAGTACGAGGACGGTGCGGGCCTCCTCTGCGAGGAGACCTACGCCTACCGGATGCGCGCCCACCGAGACGGGGTCTACGGACCCTTCAGCGACCCCTCTGCCCCGGTGACCGTGGCTCCCTGTGCCCCCCAGAACCTGGAAGCCGCTGCGGAGCAGGGTGCCTACGGGACCTCACTTACCTGGGAGGATGCCTCGCGGACGGAGACGGCCTACCGCATCTGGCGCGCCACAGGTAGCGGGGAGAGCGTCGTAGCCACGCTGCCAGCCAATAGCACCACCTACACCGAGGCGAACC
>DAOTYM010000360.1:0-2600 GCA_034434775.1 Anaerolineae bacterium
AAGTTGTGGGACCCGGCAGCCCAGTGGAAAGTGGGGGACCGGGTGGTGGTGGCGCGGCGTGTGCGGACCGGCCAGAAGGACCGGTTTGAGGCGCGTGTGGGGGAAATCGTGGGCGAAACCGTCGTGCAGCGCGAAGGAAGGACCATCCCCGCCTTTGTGCTGGCCTTGGATGGCGAGCCGGAGCCCGCGAAGTACGAACTGGCCTCGCCGGGCTCGGAGGAGGCCGAGAAGTGGTACCGTACGGTGCAGATGGTCGTGGAAAGCCAACGCGCCTCCGTGGAGCCGGAGGAACAGGCGCATGGGATCCTCCTCAAGCACGGCGAACGCATCGTCAGCCAACTCCTGGAGGCCCTGCAGGGAGACCCGCGCTTCCTGGAACTGGAAGGACGCTGGTTCCTGCGCGACCTCCTCGTCCCCTTGAGCGAGGACCAGGATGCGGGCCTGTATCAGGCCCTCCTGGGCCGGGTGGAACCACTCCTTACCGAGGCCCTCCTGCCGCAGCTCTCCCCACCCCTTCCGGAGGGCGACGTGGGGCTGTTCTCCCTCTACGCAGCCCTGGTGGCCCGCTCTGACCGCTTCGCCAACCGGGGCACTCCGAGCCGCTCCCTGTGGAAGGCTGTCCCACCGCCCCCCGAGCGGGCCGTGGGCGCGTTCTACGTCTACGACCCCGAGACCTACGAGGTTCTCCTCTGGCCGGGCCAGCGCCTGACCCCCGACCTGGCCAAGAGGCTGCAGGAACTGGGCGTGTACGATTCGGTGGTGAAGCCTGCCAGTGGGTGAGAACCGGTTCTCGCCAGATTCCCCTTTGGTCCACGCGCTGAAGGAGGTCCTGAGGGAACATCCCGACGGGCTGAAGGTCCCCGAAGCCCGGCGGCTGCTCCTGCGCGCTGGCTACCCCGGCGTGCTGGAGCGAGACATAGAGGAGATGGCCCGCCTGCCAGACTTCCGCCGCCTGCCAGGCGGCCTGGTGGCCCTGCAGGGAGCCGACGAGCCCGAGGAGGAAGCCCCCGAGGAAGCCGAGGAACCCGCCGAAGAGGGCCCGCCTTCCACGTTGCGGGACCTGCCCGACCTTCGGGCTTACGTGCTCTTTGACGTGGAGACCAACGGCCTGGACCTTGAGACGGCCGATTTCTTCCAACTGAGCGCCATCAAGGTGGTGGAAGGGCGCGCTGTGGCCGCTTTTGACCGGTATGCCCGAGTCCCTCCCGAAACGTTCACCCAGGCCCAGCGGCTTCGGTTGCACTTCAACGAACTGGGTCTGGACGCGAAGATCGCGCGCGCTGGCACCCAGGCGGAGGCAGTGGCAGCCTTTCGGGACTTTGCCGGGAGCCTGCCCCTCGTGGCCCACAACGGCACCTTTGACCTGGCTTTCCTCCGCAAACACGCACCGGACCTCGCCAACCCCCTGGTGGACACGTTGGAACTCTTCTGTCTGGCCTTCCCGGCAGAGCGGTCTCACCGCCTGGACCGCCTGGCACAGCGGTTCGGCCTGACGGAAGGCGGGCCCCGCTGGGGAGAGGTGCTCGCGTTGGATAGCGCCCTGGGCATCTCGGCTGGCCTGGGCGTCCCGCCCCGGGACCTATTCCACAGCGCCATCTTTGACTGCCTTGTGCTCCACTTCCTGATGGCCGAAGCCCTGGCCGTCCTGCGCCGCCTGGGTCCCGGCCTCAAGGCTTGCTTGCGAGCCCTTTCCCCCACCCTGGGCGACCTGCTGGGTGCGCCGGAAGAGATGTCTCTCCCGAGCGAGAACCTGGCCGAACTGATCGCCCTCCGGGCCTGGCGCGACCAGGTCCCTTCCGAGCGGAGTGCTCCGGAGCCAGGGCTGCGGCTTGACGAGGAAACCGTCGGACGGGCGTACGAGAAGGTGCTGGGCTACCACGCCTGGAAACCCCGGCGGTCCCAGCAGGAGATGCTCCACCACGTGGTGCGGGCCTTCGCCCACGGGAAAACGGCGATGATAGAAGCCCCTACCGGCACCGGCAAGACCCTGGCGTATCTGCTGCCGGCCCTGGTCCTGGCCCGGGCGAGGGGCGCGCAGGTCGTCATCTCCACCAGCACCAAGGGGCTCCAGGACCAATTGGTGCGCGATCTGGAAGAGAGGATCCGGCCCGCGCTCCCCTTCGCCTTTCGCTTTGCCGTGCTGAAAGGCCAGGCCAACTACCTCTGCCTGACCAAACTGTGGGACCTGTACCTGGAAACGTTCGTCCCGGAGGCGGGGGCTGAGGTTCCGTTTGAAGAACGCCTGGCCTTGCTCTACCTCCTTCGGTACGCGGAAGAGCGCCCTGATGGCGACCTGGAGAGCGTGAGTTTCTGGCTCCAGGAGCGCCTGCCCGCCCTGAGGACGCTGAAAGCCCGCGTGGCCTCGGAGCGAGGGACGTGTTCCCCAAACTGCCAGCACTATCCCTTCTGTTTCCATGCCCGGGCCAAGGCATCGTCGGATGCCGCGGACTTGGTCTTGGTGAACCACGCCCTCCTCCTGACCCGGCAGTGGGCGGAGGGGCGTCTGGGCTTCCTCGTCCTGGACGAGGCGCACCACCTGGAGGACGCCGCGACCAGTGCCCTGACCCTGGAGGCATCCAGGGGGACGTTGGAAGGACTTT
>DAOTYM010000361.1:0-8774 GCA_034434775.1 Anaerolineae bacterium
GAGACGGTCACGGCGGCGGTCTGCATCGTGGCTGCCGACGCCGCGGCCAAGGCGGCCGACATCCGCCTCCTGGAAATCCGCCTGGCCAATGGCCTGGGCGGCAAGTCCTTCGTCCTCATTGAGGGGGATGTGTCCAACGTGGAGGCGGCCATGGCCGCGGGCGTGGCCCAGGCGAGCAAAGAGGGGCTCCTGGTGCGGAGCGTCATCATCCCGCAACTGCACGCCGAGATGCGCGGCAAGATCCTGTGAGGGCGCCATGGAATTCGCACGGGTCATCGGCACGCTGGTAGCAACGCATAAATACGAGGGGCTGGAGGGGGTCAAGTTCCTCATCGTCCAGCCCCTGGACAAGGCCCTGCAGCCCAAGGGGCGGCCGGTGGTCGCCGCGGATGGCACGGGGCAGGCCGGGCCGGGGGAACTGGTGATGGTGGTGGCCAGCCGGGAGGCGGCCCTGGCCCTGCCAGTGAAGTTTGTCCCCGTGGACCACGCCATCGTGGGCATCATTGACGAGGTGGACTTGCCAGGGCTCACTCCCGAGGGGGGCGCGTAGGGCGGGGCAAGGGGCCGCTGTGGGCACGGAGGAGGACGAGGTGTACATCGGGCGCGTGATCGGCACGGTAGTTTCCACCATCAAGGATAAGATGTACGAGGGGCGCAAGATCCTCGTGGTGGAGGGGCTGGACCTGGAAGGGAAGCCCGAAAGCAAATATTGGCTGGCCGTGGACGTGGTGCAGGCCGGGGTGGGGGACCGGGTCCTCGTGCTGGACGAGGGGAACTCCGCCCGCCAGGTCCTGGGGGAGGAGCCCAACGGCCCAGTGCGGGCTGTGGTGGTCGGCGTGGTGGACGAAGTGGAGGTGAAGGCCTGAGGATGGCAGCAAGCCCTTCCCGGCGCACCGAAGCCGAGTGGCGGGAGGAGATCATCCAGGTCTGCCAGTTCCTGGGGCAGAAAGGGTACGTCTCCGCCACCGACGGCAACATCTCCGTGCGCCTCAGCGACGACCTCTTCCTGGCCACGCCCAGCGGCTTCTCCAAACCCCTCCTGCGCCCAGACCAGTTGATCTTGGTGGACTGGGAAGGGAAGCGGGTGATCCGCTCCCGCTGGGGCGAGGACCCCTCCCTCAAACCCACGTCGGAACTCCTGTTGCACCTGGAGGTCTACCGCCAGCGGCCGGACGTGCTCTCGGTGGTCCACGCCCATCCCCCCACCTGTGTGGCGCTGAGCATCGCCGGCATCTCCCTGGCCCAGTGCCTCCTGCCGGAGGTGGTGATGACCCTGGGCACGATCCCCACCACCGAGTACGGCATGCCCTCCAGCCCCGAGGGTGCGAGGATCGTGCGGGACCTCATCCGCTATCACGATGCCCTGGTCCTGAAGCGCCACGGCACGGTGACCGTGGGCACAAGTCCCCTGGACGCCTATCTCAAACTGGAGAAGGTGGAGCACACCGCCCACATCAGTTACATGCTCCACCTCCTGGGGCGGGTGGAGCCCCTGCCACCTGAGGAGGTGGAACGGCTCCTGGAGTTCCGGCGCAAGAAGCGCCCCCTGGCCCCAGAGGAGGAGGAACTCCTCTGCGCGGAATGCGGCTTCTGCCGCACGCTGAGCGGGGGGCGGGATGCGGCTCGCGCCGAAGCGCCCAGCGCCTCGGCCGTGAGGCCCTTGGTGGAAGAGGTGGTGCGCCGCGTCCTTTTGGAACTGGGACGGGGATAGCTCTCGCCTCTCCAGCGTTGGTCGCGTCCGGACCTTATCTCTGCCCCCTGGTTCCTTTTTTCCCGCTTGCAGGCAGGGGAGGGGTGGAGAGAGCGGTCGCCGAGTTGGCTGGTCATCTGGCCTTGGGGCAAAGGCCGTGTGAGCCCGTCTGCTGGAGGGGGTGTGGTGGCAGACTTCCTTGTCGTGCTCGTCACCTGTGGCTCAGAGGCGGAAGCCCACACTCTGGCCGAGCGCCTGGTGGAGCACCGTTTGGCCGCCTGTGTCAACGTGGTGCCGGGCGTGACCTCTTTCTACTGGTGGGAAGGCCAGATACAGCGGGATGCAGAGTGGCTCCTCCTGGCCAAGGCCCGGGCCGAGCACCTGGAGACGTTGGTGCAGAGGGTGCGGGCGTGGCACTCCTACCAGGAGCCGGAGATCATCGCCCTGCCTATCGTGGGTGGCAGCCTCACGTATCTGGCCTGGGTCCGCCAGAGCACTGAGTAGGGGCAGGCTTTGTGCCTGCCCGGGGCACTCCTTTGGGGCGGTGCTTGAGGTGCCTTACCGCGCTGGACGCCAGGTTGGTCGGGCGTGGGCGGCCGTCTCCTGGGTGATCTGCCGCAGGTTCTCCCCGTCTGCATCCATCACGAAGATCTGGGGCGTCCCAGTGCGGTCGGAGACAAAGGCGATCCACCGTCCGTCTGGGGACCAGGCCGGGTCGGCATCGGAGGCCGGGTCGTTGGTGAGGTTGACCGGGGTCCCCCCAGTCCCCTCCATGCGGAAGATTTCCTTGTTTTCTCCGTCGTCACCCATGAAGAGGACCCAGTTCCGCCGTGGGGACCAGGCCGGGCTCCAACTCGCGCCGCTCAGGGCTTCCGTCAGGGTGCGGGGGATGCGGCTCACCAGGTCCATGGCAACCAGGTCCGAGCGGGCGGAGATGTTCTGGTAGATGACCTGCTTCCCGTCGGGGGACCAGGCCGGGTAGATGCTCACGTCGTTGGGATCTCCCGTGAGGCGCTGCAGGGAGGACCCATCCACCCGCATCACCCAGATTTCCAGGCCAGCCTCTACGGTGGCGATGCCCCCTTCCCGCTGCTCCTGGTAGGCGCGGTCGGTGGCAAAGGCGATCAGGTTCCCGTCTGGCGACCAGGCAGGCATGATCTCCACCGAGTCCCAGTCGGTCAGGCGGCGCAGGTCTGTCCCATCGGCCCGCATGAGGTACAGGTCTGGCGACCCTGCCCGGTCCGACGAGAAGGCGATCAGGCTGCCATCTGGGGACCAGGCAGGCGTCCCATCCCAAGCAGGGTGGTGGGTGAGGTTCGTGCGGTGCCGGCCGTCCAGATCCATGGTGTAGATGTCGGTGTTGCCTGCGTCCTCCACCTCAAAGGCCAGGGTGCCCCTGGGACCCCCCGAAGCCCCCAGGCTGCATCCGCCCAGGGCCACGCCGAGGGCGAGGAGCGCTGCGAGAGAGGCCATCCTGTAGGCTTGCATACGTGCCTCCGGTTCAGGGCTCTGGGGGCTTCAGGGCTTCGTCAGCCTGCGCCTGCCACGAGGCAGGAAGCAACCGCACGAAGGCCGGCCGCCAGGAGCGGGGGATCAGGTCCTTGAGAGCCGCCAGGTCCGGGTCGCGGAACGCGCCGAGGGCGATGAGGAGCGCCAGGTACACAAGGGCCGCCAGGGGTACCGTGACGAGGGGGCTGAGGGACCTGAGGAGCCAGAGGAGGGCGGCCATGCCGCCCGCGGCCACGGCTGGCCGCCAGGCCAGCGACACCCAGGGCAAGGCCCCGAGGTTCTTGCGCACGGAATAGTAGAAGGGGATGAGGAGCGCGAGTTCCGAAAGGACGGTGACCACGGCCGCCCCCTGGTAGCCGAAGCGGGGGATGAGGAGCAGGTTCGCCCCCAGGTTGAAGGCCACGCCGATGGCGAAGGCCTTGGTCAGGAACCGCTGCTGGTCCAGGGCGATGAGGACGTACTGGGTCACCTGGTTGATGCAACTCAGCGGGAAGAAGAAGATGATGATCTGCAGGGCGATGCGGGAATGGGGCAGGAACTGGCTACCCCCCAGGAGGAGGATCAGTTCCTGGGCGATGAAGGGCGTGCCGAAGGCCACGGGGAAGGCCAGCATGAGCAGCAGGCGCAGCGAGAGGACGTAGGCTCGGTAGAGGGTCTCCCGGGCCGTGGCCGCGTAGCGGGACATGAGGGGGAAGATGGCGATGGTGAAGAGGGAGGGGATGACGTTCAGGCCGTCTATGTACTTCAGGGCCGCGCCGTAGTAGCCCACCACCGCGTCCCCCCGCAGGGGCTTGAGAAGCAGGATGTTGATGCGGAAGAAGATGGTCGCCAGGAGGTGGTTGATCATCAGGGGGAAGGAGGTGTTCAGCATCTCCGCCTGGAAGCGGCGGTCCAGTTCTGTGCCCAGGCGGGGCTGGAAGCAGTGCTTCCGCATCAGGGAGAAGAGCACGGTCAGGGTGAAGAGGTTCCCCAGCACAGAGACGGCGGCCAGCCCCACAAACCCCCAACCGAGGATGAGGACCACGGTCCCCAGGCTGACCTTGAGGACCGTCGTCACCGTGGCGATGGCCGCGGGGTATTCCATCTTCTCGTGGGCCATGAACTCGGCCGAGACGACGTCGGCCAGGTCGCTCAGGAAGAGGCCCAAGGTGAAGAGGAGGATGGCCGACGCGGTGTCCATCGTGAGGCCGCCGAACCGCCGGTAGAAGACGATGCCCCCGCCGATGAGGGGCAACGTCGCCAGCCAGAGGCCCACCCGCAGGGCGGCCGTGTTGTTGAAGTAGCGGTTGGCCAGGCGGCGGTCTTTGGCCACCTCCCGCGTGAGGAGGGTGCCCAACCCGAAGATGGTGAGGATCTCAAAATAGCCGATGTAGTTGATGGCGAAGGCGTACCGCCCCTCGCCTTCCGGGGCCAGGATGCGCAGCCGCAGCATGGCGAAGGCGAAGTCAATGACCTTGTTCAGGAGGGAGAGGGCCATGGGCGTCAGGCTGTTCTTGGCCACCCGGCGGACTGGCGAGGCGTCGTCCGCTTCCCGGTAGAGGCGGCCCCACACCCAGCCGGCTGTCACCAGGAACAAGGAGACCCAGCCCACAAAACTGGCGAAGAGGCCCAGTTTGAAACTCATGGGGGTGTAGCGGAAGCGCACCAGGTGCTCCCCAGGGGGCAGGAGCACGCCGCGGAAGTTCCCATCTACGCGGGAGATGGGGACCTCCTGCTCTGCCTCCTGGCCCGTGCCGGCGGGGCGCAGGTAGGCCTTCCAGCCGGGGAAGTAACTGTCCGCCAGGACGAGCCACGAAGGCTCATCCACCCGCGCCAGGACCTCCACCTCGTTCTGGCCGTAGCGCCGGACCTCGGCTGGCGCAGGCCTGCACCCCTCCCGTCCGAGGCCGGGGAGGGCTCCCGGGAGGCTCCCTTCCTCCACGACGACGGTGTAGCGCGGGTCGTGCTCCCGCAGGGCGGTGAAGCCCTCGCCCCGGGGGACGACCTCCGTGCAGGCCAGGGTGAAGGCGCGGGGCATGGCCCGCGCGTTCTCGTAGATGCGCACCTCCCCCTCGTACACCAGGCGGTAGCCCTGGGCCTCCACCTCCTGGGTGGTGACCACGTAGCGCACCCCCAGGAGGTCCAGCAGGGGCGACTCCAGGGCGGAGGCGTAGGGCGTGTAGATGGGCGCGATGCGGTTGTAGAGGAGGTCCGTCTGGGGCTGGATGAGGGACATGTACTCCACGTAGGACTTGGGGATGATGGAATCGTAGCCGCGGACGTCCTGCAGGTGGTAGGGCATGGCCGAGTTGGCGTTGAGGGTCTTCTGCTCCTCCGGGTGGTTCAGGGTGGTGAAGCGGAAGAGGCCCTCCTGCGCCCGCAGGAAGGCGATGGCCGGCGGCTCAAAGTCCAGGAGGCGCGGGTCGGCGGCCGGGTTGAACCCCATCCCCACGCCGAAGAGGTCGCCCACGAGGAGCGCCAGGGCCAGGACCTGCCAGACGGCGACGCTCCGGCCCCCCAGGTGGAGGTTCAAGCCCCGCGCGTGGGCCCACAGGACGAGCCCCGCGCCCGCGAGAAGGGCGAAGAAACACGCCAGGTTCCCCCATTCGTAGGCGAAGAAAGCCCGCGCCGAGGGGAAGGCCGACTGGGCCAGGTCCGAGGAGGCGAGCACCCGCTCGGCCAGGGTCAGGAAGGGCGCGGGGCGCAGGAGGGCGAGGGCCAGCGCGGCCAAACCGCCCGCGCCCCCGGCCAGGAGCGCCCCTGCACCCCAGCGAACGAGGCGCTCGGTCCCTCTCGGCGCGTCCTCAAGGCGGGCAAGGCGCGTCGCGCCCCATCCCGCGAGGGCGGCCATGCACAGGGTGTAGGGGAAGACCCAGCGGAAGGGAGAGTGCAACTGCTTGTACCCCGGCAGGCCGTAGTAGAGGATGGCGTAGAGGGGGGTGCCGAAGGTGAAAGCCAGGGCCAGGACGGAAAGGACGGCGAGGATGCCCACCGGCCCCACGCGCCACGTCCGCCGCGCTTTCCAGGCGAGCCCCAGCCCCAGGAGAGCCAGGACCAGGGGCAGGATGCCCACGTAGGAACCTGCCTCCACGTAGTTCTTGATGCCCCAGAAGATGGTGTGCTGGGGGTTGCCGTGGAGGTCGTGGGTGACAGGCTGCCAGCAGAGGCAGAAGGGGTCAAAATAGCCGTGGTGGCTGGGGTTGCCGAAGAAATTGGGGATGAGGAAGGTGAGGACCTGACGGGTGGGGTAGGCCCAGCCCACCACGTCCTGGTAGGTGGCGGAACCCTCGCGGAAACTCTGGGTGACCAGTTCGTACAAGGGGACCAGTTGCACGCCCCCCAGGGCGAGGCCCAGGGCGGCCAGGGCCAGGAACCAGCCAGCCAGGCGCAGCACCCCTGGCCACCACCGCTGCGCCCGCCACAGGAGGAAGAGCCGGCACGCGGCGTAGAAGCCCGCCACGAGGAGGGTGTAGTAGGTCATCTCAATGTGGCCGGCCATGACCTCCAGGCCCAAGGTCAGCGCGCCGGCCGCCACGTACGGCACGGGCGAGTAGGGCTGGCGGCCCTTCTCCTCCTGCTTGCGGACCATCACCTCCAGGAGGGCCAGGAGGAGGGGCAGCCATGCGGCGGCGGCGATGATCATGGTGAAGGTGACGCTCACCACGTAGAAGGCGCTGAAGGCGTAGGTGATGCCGGCGACCAGGCCCCCGAAGCGGTTGGCGCCCAACACGCGGGCCAGGGCGTAGGCCCCCCAGGCGGCCAGGGCGAAGTGCAGGGCGGTGAAGAGGCCGTAGGCGTAGGGGATGGGCAGCACGTAGAAGAGCACGCTGAAGGGGTACAGGGCCGAATGCTGGCCCGCGGCCAGGAAGGGGACCCCAGCGAAGAGGTACGGGTTCCAGAGGGGGAGTTCCCGGTTGTGGAGGCTCTCCACGATGAAGCGCTTCCAGACGTAGTTCTCCAGGAGGAGGTCGCTCAGGAGTTCGTTGTGGGGGACGCCGATGCCGAACTGCCCGGCGAAGGAGCGCCAGGGCTCAAACGCGAAGAGGTTGTCGGCGGGCAGGAGCGTGCGGCCCCCGAAGAGCACCCGCCAAAAGAAGAGGCAGGGCAGCACCGCCAGGATGGCCAGCGCGATCAGGTCCAGCCGGATGCGTCGCAAAGGAAAGCCCCCCAGGTTGGGTTGCAACGGCCGCGATTATACACCAGGGGGGAGGGGGGCGCAAAGGTTGGCGTGTTGGCAAAAGACCCGAAAGGGGGTATAATCGCCAGCGGCAAGAGCACGGACGTCCGAGGCAAGGAGCGGAACCGGCATGGCCATCTTCTGGGGAGGTGTGGCGGTCTGGGCGGCCCTGACCGCGGGGGCGTGGGCCCTCTGCCGCGCTGGGCGCTGGCGCTCCGACCGGTACCGGGAGTTCCTCGCGGCCGGGGCTCTGGCGGGCCTCACCGTGGGGTTCTTCTGGCGGCCCCTGCTATCGGGGGATGTCTGGCTCCCGGCCGACGGAGGGGACCTGGTTTCGTTCCTCTACCCCCTCTACCGCTTCGTGGCCGAGGAAGTGCGCGCTGGGCGCGTGCCCCTCTGGAACCCGTATCTCTACGCCGGCGCGCCCTTCATCGGCGAGGTCCAGGCGGGCATCTTCTACCCCCTGAACCTGCTCCTGGCGCTCCTCTTCCCGCCGGCGTTTCCGTACGAGCGGATGGAGTGGCTGTCGGCCTTCCACATCTTCCTGGCCGGGCTCAATATGTACATTTTCCTGCGGTGGCTGCCGGGCACGCCGGCCCCGGCCGATGAGGGCGGGGCGAAGCCCTGCCCCGTGCGGCGGCCGGCAGCCCTGGCCGGCGCGGTGGCCTTCATGTTCAGCGACCTCTTCCTGACCCACTTCGGCAACCTGAACCTCATCGCCGTCTTCTCCTGGCTGCCCCTGGCCTTCGGGCTCCTCATGCGGGGGATGGGCCGCGGGAGGTGGGGCTATGCCTTCGCCGCCGGGGTGGTGGTAGGGGTGGCGACCCTGGCCGGCCACCTCCAGATGACCGTCTTCACGGCCCTCGCGCTGGCGTTCCTCGCCCTCTGGGAGTTCGGGACGGCCTGGCGCGAGAGGGGCGTTGGGGACCTGGAGACCTGGAGGCCCCTGGGCCGTTTGGCCCTCTGCGGGGTGGTGGCGGCGGGCCTTTCCGCCCTGGTCCTCCTGCCGGCTCTGGAGTTCGCCCGGCAGAGCGTGCGCGCTGCATGGGGCTACAGCCAGGCGGTGGAGTACTCCCTCTCCCCGCCGCAACTCATCGGGCTCCTCATCCCCCAGTTCTTCGGGCGGGGGCCGGCCTTGCACTGGGGCGTGTGGCCCCGGGTGGAGGCGGGGTACCTGGGCCTCCTCCCCCTGGTGCTGGTGGCCGCGGCGTGGCTCTTCCGGCGGGACCGCCTGACGGGGATGTTCACGGCCCTCGCCCTCGTTGCGCTCCTCCTGGCCCTGGGCATCTACGCCATCGTGCACGGGTGGCTCACGGCCCTGGTGCCAGGGTTGAGCCAGTTGCGGGCTTCGGCCCGCTTCGTGGGGCTCATGGGCTTCGGCCTGGCAGCCCTGGCCGCGCTGGGGCTGGACGCGCTCCT
>DAOTYM010000362.1:0-8974 GCA_034434775.1 Anaerolineae bacterium
CTCGTACACCAGGGGGAAGCGGAGCGTCTGGGACTCGGCCTCGTAGAGGGCGGCGTAGAAGTTGCGGAAGTTCAAGACCTTCCCTGCCTCCCGGTAGACGACCTCCAGCAAGGCATCCACATCCAGAAAGCGGCCGAGTTCGCGCCCGATGGCGTTCAGGGCCGAAAGCTCCTCCACCCGCTCCTGGAGACGCTGGCGGCTGAGGTCCAGGTAGTAGATCAGGAGCATCCCGGCGAAGCCGCCGCTGAGGAGGAGGAGGAAGTTGCCCCAGTTGCCCTGGTGGTACGTGGCGGCCACCAGGACCGAGAGGGGCTGGGGCAGGAGTTCCACCGCAGCGATGCGGAGGAACTGTCGCCCGAAGTACGGCGTCACATCCTCCCCCCGCATGGCCTGGTAGAGGAGGAAATACCCCAGGTCCACGAGGAAATAGCCGAGGAAGAGCCCGATGAGGGGAACTGCTGTCTCCGCCGTGATGCCTGTGACCGGGAGCCATCCTCCCAGGGCAGTGAAGGCCGTAGCCCCTGTCACCAGGGCCAGGAGGTGCGCTCCCGCGTTCAGGGCGAAGGCTCGGAATACTTCATCCGGGGGGCGGTGGGGAGCTTCGCCTTCCAGGGGCCACACGGTGCGGAGGGCGTCGCTGGCCAGGGAACCGAGCAGGGTGGCCCAGAGGGCTGCGGGGAAGCCGAGGGCCAGGAAGGAGGCCGCGGTGAGGGTGTGGGCGACGCTCACCTTGCCGGCCTGGCCCAGGCGCAGGCCTAGCCGTGTGGCGACGGTGATGAGGGCCGCGAAGAGCAGGGTGGGGCCTAGGGAGGGCCGGGGGTCCCAGCCCGCGGAGTACAGGAACACGCAGGCTGTGCCGCAAGCGCCCACGAGCGAGCAGAACAGGTTTTGCCAGGCCCTAGGCCACGGGGTCGGGGTGAACGCCTTGGAACCGGCCACGGGCACCCTTCCTTTCTGGCCTCAGTCCAGTCGGTCAACCCTCGCCGTTGCGTGCGATGTATGGAGCAGAGAGAGCGGAACGGAGAACCGCATCCCGAGCGTGTTGGAGGAGCATCCGGGCAGAAAACCCTGGCATCCCCTTGCGGCCCATCCTATCACCCTTTGCGGGATATGTCAAAGGGAGGGGCGAAGTGGGCCCCCTGCGCGCCGAGGGAGAAACCGAGGGCGCTCCCGGCGCGACAGGACTTCTTTCCAGTTGACGGAAAGGGGCACCGCCGGTATAATGCGCTATGTACTATTATGTTTTGCTGGCCTGGAGGCCAGGGGCCGTTTCAGCGCGCCCAGGCCCTTTGAAAAGGGGGCAGCCGTGAAGGGGATAGAGAGGCCATGGCGTTGAAGGGCAATCTGAGGGATTTCACAGCCACTCAGTTGTTCAACCTGATCAACCTGGCGCGCAAGACTGGCGCTCTGACGGTGACCCGCGACGGAGCCTCAGCCCGCATGTACTTCCGCGAGGGGAAACTCATCCACGCCTCCATGGGCAGCAACGGCCACCTCACCGACATCCTCCTCAGGGCCGGCAAGATCACCCCCGAGCAGTGCCGGGCTGTCCTCTCCAGGGCCCAGGTGAAGACGGACAAGGAACTGGGCCTCCTCCTCATGAGCAGCGGCTACACTTCCCAGGAGGAGATCCTCCAGGCCGTGCGGGAGCACATGCTGAGCGTGGTGTACCAGCTCTTCACCTGGACGGAGGGGGAGTTCCGCTTTGACCCCAACGTGCAGCCGCCAGAGGACGCCATCACCGTGCGCATGGACCTGGAGAACATCATCCTGGAGGGAAGCCGCCGCATGGAGGAACTGGAGCGCCTCCGCGATGAACTTCCCGACCTGGACAACCTGGCCCTCCAGTTCACCCAGCAGCCCCGCTCCCAACTCCGCCGCATCCACCTCACGGTGGAGGAGTGGCGGGTCATCTCCTACATCAACCCGCGCAACTCCCTGCGGCAGATCGCCCGGACCTGCGGCCTGGACGACTTCCAGATCCGCAGGATCGTGTACGGCCTGCTCAACGCCGGCCTGGTGGAACTGGTCCCCGTGCAGCGGGAAGGGCAGGTGCCACGCCCCTTGCCCCCGCGGGGGGTGACCGTGGGCCGGGAGGAACCGCCGCTTCCACCCATGCCCCCGCCAGCACGCCCCACCCGCAGCCTGGTCCGGCGGATCATTGACCGCATCCTGCGGCTGTGAACGAAGAGGCGCGGACGGCCAGCGCACAGGAAGGACGAGGGGGGACGCCCCAGGAGCAAAGGAGACCTATGCAATCGGTCAAGGTGATCATCACGGGCCCCTTCAACGCTGGCAAGACGGAGTTCATCCGCTCCATCAGCGAAATTGACGTCGTCTCCACCGAACGGAAGATCACCGACGCGACGCGGGCCATCAAGGAAGAGACCACCGTGGCCATGGACTTCGGCCGCATCACCGTGGACAAGGACCTGGTCCTCTTCCTCTTCGGCACGCCAGGCCAGAGGCGCTTTGACTTCATGTGGGAGATCCTCTCCGAGGGGATGCTGGGCTTCGTGGTCCTGGTGGATAGCGTCCGCCCGGAGACCTTTCGGGAGGCGCGGAGCATCCTGGATGTCTTCCGCAATTACGCCAAGGTGCCCTACGTCGTCGCAGCCAACAAGCAGGACCTGGAAGACGCCTGGTCGCCCGAGGACCTGCGCATCGCCCTGCGGGTGGACCGCAACGTGAAGGTGCTCCCCTGCGTGGCCACCCACCGGGAGTCGGTGAAGAAGGTCCTCTTGGAACTCCTCTACACCATCCTGGAGCAGGCAGAGGAGGAGTGAGGCTGCCCGCCAGGGGAAAGGTTGACGAGAGGTCATGGCAGAAGAGACGCGCCCCATCGCCACCGAACAGCCGGCGGCGGAAGCACCCGCAGCGCCGCAGTATTACTACTCTAACCGCATCGCCCGGGCTTACCTGCAGGGCCTGGAGGAGGTGCTGGGGAAGAACGGCGTCCACGCGGTGCTGAACCTGGCCGGATGGCCGCAGTACGTGAACAACTATCCCCCCAGCAACTTTGAACTGGGGTTCCCCTTTGAGGCCTTTGCCGGCATCCAGGAGGCCCTGGAGGAGATGTACGGCCCGCGCGGCGGCAAGGCCCTGGCCACCCGGGCGGGCAAGGCCACGTTCAAATACGGCCTGGCGGAGTTTGACCCGGTCCTGGGGATCGCCGACCTGGCGCTGCGCCTGGTGCCCCTGGGCATGAAGATCCGCATCGGGGCCAACGTCTTCGCCGAGGTCTTCAACCGCTACAGCGACCAGATCGTCCGTCTGGAAGAGGAGGCCGAGCACCTCATCTGGATCAACGAACGGTGCCCGGTGTGCTGGGGCCGCCGTGCCCACGAGCCGTGCTGCCATGCCGCCACAGGCATCCTCACGGAGGGGCTGCACTGGCTGAGCGGCGGCAAGAACTTCCGTGTGGAGGAGTTCACCTGCATCGCCATGGGGGATGACGCGTGCCGCTTCCGCATCGCCAAGCGGCCGCTGGACTGACACCTTGGCCGGGAGCAGGGTCCCATGCGCAAGGTGATCATCCGGGAGAGGAAACCGATACCCCCCTTCAACGAGCCAGCGCGGGACCTGAGGATCCTCAACAAGCCCCTCTGGCTGCTCCAGCGCGACCTCCTGGCCCCCTACTGCGAACAGGAACTGGAGGTCAACTCCTTCCACGAGATCCCCCGCGATCGGCAGGAGACCCTGGTCTACCGCGACAACCTCTTCTTTGACGCCCCCTTCATCGCCGAGTTCATCCAGCGGGCCCGGGCTCTGGGCAAGGCCTGCCAGGTGGCCTTCTCGCCGGAGGATAAGGCCATCGTGACCCATGCCCTGCCCCTCCAGAGCGGCATCTACCGGGAGGGCGACTACTACGTGGCCGGGATGTGGTACTTCCCCCGCGGGCTGGAGGAGTGGGTCCGCCCCCTGGTGATCAACACCGAAGCCCGGGAGATCGGCTTCTACCACGTCCCGCCCTACATGGCCGACGACAAAGGGGACCTGGTCTACTGGGTCCCCCTGAAGGCGTTCCTCTCCATTGAGAACTGGGTGCACGTCTACCTGGCCAACTCCCCCTTCGGCATCCTGGCGGAGGGGGCCCGGTTTGAGGCCCAGGCCAGCCGGCTGGGGACCAAACTGCGCATCCTCTGGCGAGCGCTCCTGGAGCGGAAGCAGTTCCTCTCCTGCTCTGCCCTGGTGCACGTGGGCCGCAACACCCATATTGACCCCACGGCCATCATCCAAGGGCCGACCATCATCGGGGACAACTGCACCATCGGGCCGGGGGCCGTCGTCACCAACAGCCTCATCGGCGACAACGTGAACATCATGCAGGGCTGTCAGGTCATGCTGAGCGTGGTGAGCGACGGCTGTTACCTCCCCTTCCGGGCGGCCCTGTTCATGAGCGTCCTGATGGAAAACTCTCTGGTGGCCCAGAACGCCTGCCTGCAGATGTGTGTGGTGGGGCGGGATAGTTTCGTGGGCGCTGGCACCACCTTCACCGACTTCAACCTCTTCTCCCAGCCCATCCGCACCCTGCACAACGGCCGCCTGGAGGAGACCGGCATCCCGGTCATCGGCGGATGCGTGGGCCACCACTGCCGCATCGGGTCCGGCTTCGTCATCTACCCCGGGCGGATCATAGAGTCGGACACCGTCCTGACCCGCACCGAGGCACGCGGGGTCATTGACAAGAACGTGGCCTTTGAGGATGGAGATCAGGTGAGGTACGCGGGGGTGGGGTTCCGGCGCCTGTACCCCAGGCGCGAGTGAGCAGGCCTGGCCAGGAGGTCTTGAAGATGCCCAAGAGCCGCATTCTCGTGGTGGAAGACGACGCCGACATCGCCACCATGCTCCAGATCTACTTTGATTCCCAGGGCTACGAAACCCACGCGGTCGGACGCGGCCTGGATGCCCTGGAGTTCTGCCGGCGGACGCCGCCGAACCTGATCATCCTGGACATCCGCCTGCCGGACATTGACGGGTACGAGGTGTGCCGCTCCCTGCGGAGCACCCTGCGCACCAGCCACATCCCCATCCTCTTCCTGACCCAGAAGGACGAGCGGAGCGACAAGATCGCCGGGCTCCAACTGGGGGCCGACGACTACATCACCAAGCCCTTTGACATTGAGGAACTGCGCCTGCGGGTGCAGAACGTCCTCCGACGGGCCACCTACGAGAGCCAGACCAACCCGGTGACCGGCCTGCCCAGCGCCAAACTGATAGAGGAGCAACTGAAGCGCCTCCTGCGGGAGCAGGGGTGGCACCTCCTCTATGTCGGGGTGAACCAGTTTGAAGCCTTCACCGAGGCCTACGGCTTCGTGGCCGCGGACGACGTGCTGCGGTTCGTGGCCATGGTCCTGGGCGAGGCGGTGAGCGACCTGGGGACGCTGGACGACTTCGTGGGGCACGTGGGGGCCGACGATTTCCTGGTCATCACCTGGGGCGAGCAGGCTCGGGAGATGGCCGCCCGCATCCAGCAGCGGTTCGCCGAACAGGTGGCGACCTTCTACTCCTTCCGGGACCGGGAGCGAGGGTACATGGTCCTGGAGCGCCCGGAAGGCGAACTGCACGTCCCCCTCATGTCGCTGGCCGTGGGGCAGGTGGACTGGGATTCCCAGGAGTTCGCCGACATCCGTGAGATCACCGAGGCCGCTGCGGAGGCCCGGCGCAAGGTGAGGGGGACGTGAGGCGAGAGAGGTAGGCTGGGCGATGGCTGCACGACAAGCCCTCAGGAGGTTCCTCCCCAGGGGCGCTCCCGAGCGGGCGGAGAGGCTCCGCTCGCTGGGGAGCGAACTCAGCGCGCGCCTCACCCTCCCCGACGTGGCCGACTTCCTCACCTTTGAGGTCCCCCGGCGGCTGGGGGTGGCCGGCGCCCTCCTCTTCCAGGCGGACCCCGCCCAGGGCCTCCTGGTGCCCGTGGCCTCGGAGCGGCGGGGGGTGCCTCCGGTCTCCCTGGGCGACCCCGCCCTGGAGGTGCTGGGGGCTCGGGCCCACGCGGCCTTCCGCGGCGACCTGGAGCGGGAGGTGAAGGGGGCGAGCCGGCTCCTGGAGGTCCTGCGCCAGCGGGATGTGGACCTGGTCTTCCCCCTCCGCGCTCGGTCCGGGCTGGTGGGGCTGTACGGCCTCGGCCCTGCGGTGGAGGGCGGCTGTCTGGCCCCGGACGAGGTGGAGGCCCTGGAGATGGCCCTGGGCCACGCGGCCGTGGTGTTGGAGAACGCCTCCCTGCACGCGGCGGAGGTGGAGCGCTCCCGCCAGGCCGAGGCCCTCCTGCGCATCGGCCAGGCCCTGGCCTCGGGGTTGGACCCCGAGGGGAGCCTGCCGGAGGCGTGCGAACTCCTGCGGGACCTCCTGAGGGCGAACCAGGCCGCAGTCCTCGTCGGGGGCTCCGACGGGGAGGCTCCCAAGGTGAGGGCCCTGGCCGGCGAGCCCGAGGCTGCGCTTGAGGCGCGCCTTGCCCGGGTGCCGCGGGAGGCCTGGGAGGGGTTTGCCCAGGGTGGGCCGGCCCTGGCCTGGGACGAGGTGACGCTGGGCGCGCAGCCGGCTTGGCCAGCCATCCTGTTCCCCGAGGCCGGCAGCCTGGTGGCCGCGCCCCTCACAAGCCAGGCCCGGACCCTCGGCTGGCTTGTGGCCGCGTGGAAGGCACCGCGCCGCTGTCCCCCCGAGGTGGTGGGCCTGGTGGAGGCGGTTGCCGGGCAGATGGGGGCCGCCCTGGAGAACGCCCGCCTCTACCGCGAGGCCCAGGAACGCTTCGCCCAGGCCCAGTTGCTCCTGCGGGTGAGCACCTCCGTGGCCTCCACCCTGGACGTGGTGGAGGTCCTCCGGCGGCTGGCCCGGGAGATGGCCCTCGCCCTCGGGGCGGACATGACCGGGGCCTACCTCCTGGACGAGGTGCGGGAGGTCCTGCGGCCGGTGGCCGGCTACCACGTGCCCCCGGAGCGGCTGGAGGAGTACCGCACTTACCAGATCCCGCTGCGGGCCTTCCCCCTGGTGGAGCAGGCCTGGCGCACGGGGCGCGCGGCCTACGCCCGAGATGCCGTCCACAACGGGTTGGTGGGGGCCGACCTCCTGAAGCGGTTCCCAGCCCAGTCGGTCCTCTTCGTGCCCATGCGGGTGCAGGACCGCATGATCGGCGGGCTGTTCGCAGTGTGGTGGAGCGCGAAGCCCGCCCTGCGCCCCGAGGACCTGGCCCTGGCCGAGGCCATCGCGGGGCAGGCGGCCATTGCCGCGGAGAACGCCCGCCTCTATGGGCAGACCGACCGGCTGCTCCAGGCCCGCCTGGACCAGTTGACAGCCCTCCAGCGGGTGAGCCGCGAACTGAACGCCACGCTGGACCTGGGGCGCATCATGCACCTCGTCCTGGAGGAACTCCTGCCCAACACCCGCAGCGACCGGGCCTTCGTGGCCTTCCTGGACCGCGAGGCAGGGCGGCTGGACCTGCGGGACGCCGTGGGCTACGGAGAAGAGGAGCGGGGGGCCCTGGAGTTGGCCCTGCGGGCTGGCCGCGCCGCAGGGCCCCTGCGGGAGGCCTTGAAGGCAGCCCGGCCAGCCGCGCTGGAAGGGAGGGACCGGGTGCGGGAGGCCTGTGGCGTGCCCGGAGGCGGGGCGCTCCTCCTGCCCCTCTTCTACGAAGGCGAGGTGGCCGGCCTGATCGGCGCGGCCCGGGACCGGGACGAACCCTACCGGGAAGCGGAGGTGGAGTTCGGGGAGGCCCTGGCTACCCAGGCGTCGCTGGCCATCGCCAACGCCCTGCGGTTTGAGGAGCAGGTCCGCCAGCGGGAGGCCCTGAGCCGGCGCGCCCAGCAGATGAGCCTGCTCCTTTCGGTGAGCCAAGGGGCGCGCTCCGACCGCCCCCTGGAGGAGATCCTGGAGGACGTGGCCTACGCCATCCAGGAGGCGGTGGGCTTCAACGTGGTGCTCATCAGCGTGGTGGAGGGGACGCCGCCCATGCTGCGGCGCGTGGCCTCCGCCGGCCTGCCGCTGCGCGAGTTTGAGGAGATGAAGCGCCACCCCCAGCCCCTGGAGCGGGTGGAGCGCATCTTCCAACAAGAGGAGTTCCGCATCAGCAACTCCTACTTCCTGCCCCACGAGAGGCCCGCCGCGGGCCTGGAAGCCCTGCACACCTACACCCCCATGCGGCCCGAAACGGAGGTGCGGGAAGGCCAGTGGCACCCGGAGGACATGCTCCTCGTCCCCCTGCGGGGGGCCACGGGCCAGATCGTGGGCCTCATCTCTGTGGACGACCCCCAGGACCGCCTGCGCCCCAGCCGCCAGGTGGTGGAGGCCCTGGAGATCTTCGCCGGGCAGGCCGCCCTGGCCATTGAGAACGCCCGCCTTCTCCAGGAAGCCCGGCGACGGCTCTGGGAGCAGACGCTCCTGTTTGAGACCAGTGCCGCTGTCTCCTCCTCGCTGAACCCCGACGAGGTCCTCCAGGTCCTGGCGCGCCAGGTCCAGTGGGCCATCCCCCACGCCCAGGTCTCCATCTGGACCTGGGAGGAGGAGGAAGGGGTCGCCCAGGCGGTGGTGGGCCGGCCCCGGGGGCCGGGAGGTGCCGCGCGCCGGGCCATTGCCTCCATGCCGCGCACGGCAGCCGCCCTGCGCAAGGGGCAGCCCCTCGTGCTGCGCGCCGACGACCCCTCGCTGGAGGAAGGGGAGCGCCAGGCCCTGGCCTTGTTGGGAGCGCGGTCCTGCCTGCGCCTGCCCCTCGCCACGCCGGAGGGGCCCGTCGGGTTCGTGGAGGTCTGGACGGAGGGGGAGGACCGCCCCTTCACCCAGCAGGAGGTCCACCTCTGCCAGACCATGGCCAACCAGGCGGCCACGGCCTGGCGCAACGCCCTCTACTACCGCCAGGAGCAGCAGCGGGCGGAGGAGGCCGAAGCCCTCCTGAAGATCGGGCAGGCGGTGGGGGCCAGCCTGGAACTGGAACGGGTCCTCAAGGCGGTGGTGGACGAGATGGCCCGCTCCCTGGGGGTCACCCAGA
>DAOTYM010000363.1:0-3246 GCA_034434775.1 Anaerolineae bacterium
GCCAGCGGGGAGCGGCCTTTCTGCCTACGCCTGGGCGATGTTCCACAGGGTCCGGACGATGACATAGAGGGTCACCAGCAGCGCAGCCACACCCCAGAGCGGCTCTTTCAGGCCCACCACCGCGGCCAGGGAGGAGAAGAGGAGCAGCCCCAGCAGCCCGCCGATGGCGAAGAGGGCCGGCAGGGCGCGGCCCCAGTCGCCAGCCCGCACCAGGCCCTTGAGGTCGCCGAAGGACCCAGGTTCCTCGCCAGCGTGGGGGCTCCGGGCGTTCCACGCCCCCGTCCGCCGGCTCACCCTCACCGCCCAGACCATTCCCCCCACCATGGCCAACAGGCTCAGGCCAGCCAGGATGAGAAAGAGGATCGTCATGACACCTCCCACGCGTCCGTGGTCGGAGGGGAGTATAGCACTCCCGCCCCCGTTCCGCAAACGCCCACCAGGCGAAATTGACGCTCCTCCCCGCCTGTGCTATCATGTCCCCCGCCTTGAGGGGCGCGCTGTGTTCGTGAGGCATCTTTCGGAGGGAAAGCACATGGGCAGAGCGCATCGGAGAGCCCCTGTGGTGGCTACCTTTTCCATCGTGGCCCTGGACCCGGCGAACGGTGACCTGGGCGTGGCCGTGGCCTCCAAGTTCCTGGCGGCGGGGGCAGATGTGGCCTGGGCCAAGGCGGGCGTGGGCGCGGTGGCCACCCAGGCCTGGGCCAACCTGGCCTTCGGCCCGGACGGCCTGGACCTCCTGGCCCGGGGCCTCTCTGCGGAGGAGACGCTGGCCCGCCTCCTCCAGGGAGACACCATGCGGGAGCACCGCCAGGTGGGCGTGGTGGACGCCCAGGGCCGGGCCGCGGCCCACACGGGGAAGGAGTGCTTCCCCTGGGCCGGCCACGTGGTGGGGGAAGGGTTCTGCTGCCAGGGGAACATCCTGGCCGGGCCCGACGTGGTGCAGGAGATGGCCCGCGCCTTCCAGACCACGAAGGGAGAACTGGCCGAGCGGCTCCTGGCCGCGCTCCTGGCTGGCGACGCCGCCGGCGGCGACCGCCGCGGCCGCCAGTCGGCCGCGCTCCTGGTGGTGCGGGAGGGCGGCTCCTACGGCGGCACCCTGGACCGCTACATAGACCTCCGCGTGGATGACCACCCGACGCCGGTCCAGGAACTGGCCCGCCTGCTGGACCTGCACCGCCTCTACTTCGCAAAGCCGCGCCCCGAGGACTTGATCCCCCTGGAAGGCGAAACCTGCCGGGAACTCCAGAGGATCCTCGCTGCCCTGGGGTACTACCAGGGCCCCCTCCACGGCCTCTACGACGAGGCCACCCGCAAGGCCCTCTTTGACTGCGCGGGGGTGGAGAACCTGGAGGAGCGGCTGCAGGAAGGCCCTCTGATTGACCGGGTCGTCCTGGAGTTCCTGCGGGAGAGGGCCTTCGCCGGGGGGCAGGGGGCCAGGAGGTGAGCGCACAGGCCCAGGCACTCCTGGAGAAGATCGCCGCCCGGGAGGCGCAGGTCGGTGTGGTAGGCCTGGGCTACGTGGGCCTGCCCCTGGCCGTGGCCTTCGCCGAAGCCGGCTTCTCCGTGACCGGCCTTGAGACCGACCCGGACCGCGTGGCGGACGTCCTGGCTGGCCGCTCCTACATCCCCGACGTCCCCTCGGCGAGGCTGGCCCCCCTGGTGCGGGAAGGCCGCCTGAGGGCCACGGGGGACTACGCCGCGGTGCGGCACCTGGACGCCCTCAGCATCTGCGTGCCCACCCCCCTCAGCAAGACGCGCGACCCGGACATCTCCTTCATCGTGGCGGCGACGGAGGCCATTGCCGCCCACGGGCGCGCTGGGCAACTCGTCGTCCTGGAGAGCACCACCTACCCCGGCACCACCGAGGAGGTGGTCCTGCCCCGGCTCCTGCGGAACGGCTACCGCGTGGGGGAGGACCTCTTCGTCGCCTTCTCGCCAGAACGGGTGGACCCGGGCAACCCCCACTACACCATCCGCAACACCCCCAAAGTCATCGCTGGCATCACCCCGACGTGCCTGCAGGTGGCCTGCGCCCTCTATGCTTGCATCGTGGAGCGCCTGGTCCCCGTCTCGTCCACGCGGGCGGCAGAGATGGTCAAACTCCTGGAGAACACCTTCCGCGCCGTGAACATCGCCCTGGTCAACGAGGTGGCCCTCATGTGCGACCGGCTGGGCCTGGACGTGTGGGAGGTCATTGACGCTGCCGCCACCAAGCCCTTCGGTTTCATGCCCTTCTACCCCGGGCCAGGGCTGGGCGGGCACTGCGTGCCGGTGGACCCCCACTACCTCTCGTGGAAGTTGCGGACCCTGAACTACAACGCCCGCTTCATCCAGTTGGCCAGCGAGGTCAACGCGGCCATGCCCGAGTACGTGGCCCGCAAGGTGGCCTCCGCCCTCAACGACGAGGGGAAGCCGGTCAAAGGGGCGCGGGTGCTCATCCTCGGCGTGGCCTACAAGCGGGACGTGAAGGACACGCGGGAGTCGCCCGCGCTGGACATCCTGCGCCTCCTGCGGGCCTGGGGCGCGGAGGTCCAGTACCATGACCCCTACGTCCCATCTCTCCCCTTGGAAGGGGAAACGCTCTCCTGCGCGCCCCTGGACCCGGCGACCCTGGCCGGGGCCGACGCCGTGGTGGTGGTGACGGACCACTCGGCCTACGACTGGGACGAGGTCCTGGCCCACGCGCGCCTGGTGGTGGACACGCGCAACGCCACCCGCGGCCGCCAGGGCCGGGCGCGGGTGGTCAAATTGTAATGACGCTCATCTACGCTGCCGCGGCCTGGGGCGCCGGGTTGGTGTGGGGGCGGGGGCTCGCCCCGCAGGTCGTGCACGGGCGCGGGTGGGTCCTGGCTGCGCTCCTCTTGGGCCTGTGCCTCACGGCGCTCCTCCTGGCCCGGACGTTGGAAACCCCTTCCCACCGCTGGCGCGTCCTGGCCCTCGCCCTCTGCACGGTGGCTGGCGCGGTCCGCCTGGCCCTGGCCCTCCCGCGCGGGGACCCAGCAGAAGTGGCCTCGTACGTGGGCACAGGCCCGGTGGCGCTTCAGGCCCTCGTCCTGGAGGATCCCGTCCCGCGCAGCCGCTCCCGGGCTGAGGTGCTCCTCCAGGTGCGCCGCCTGGACCCGGGGGATGGGCAGGCCCGGGAGGTGCAGGGGACCGTCCTCGCCCGCGTGCCGGCCGATGCACCCCTCCTCTCCGGCGACCTGGTGGCCGTGGAGGGCACGCTGCAGGCCCTGCCCTACGGGACCA
>DAOTYM010000364.1:0-3176 GCA_034434775.1 Anaerolineae bacterium
CACCCCCAATCCGCAATCCCCAATCCGCAATCCGAAATCCCCAATCCGAAATCCGAAATCCCCAATCCCCAATCCGCAATCAGATGACGTCCGCAAAGGTCCGCTCCACCCGCCGGAAGTAGAAAGCCCCGCTCACCAGGAGCACCACCGACACCAGGGCCGAGACGCCGACCATGGCGCTGGGCGGCTGGGTCCCCAGGAGCGCCCAGCGGAACCCCTCCACCACCCCCACCATGGGGTTCAGGCCGTAGAGGGTGCGCCACGGCTCTGAAAGGAGGCTGCTGGGGTAAGCCACCGGCGTGGCGAACATCCAGAACTGGGTCAGGAAGGGGATGGTGTAGTGCACGTCCCGGTACTTCACGTTGAGGGCCGAAAGCCACAGCCCCACGCCCAGGGCCGTCACCAGGGCCAGGAGCAGGAAGCCCGGCAGGAGGAGCGTCCCCGTCGTGGGCCGCACGCCGAAGTAGACCATCATCCCCAAGAGCACCAGGAAGGCGATGCCGAAGTCCACCAGGCCCGAAAGCACGCTGGAAAGCGGGATGACGAAGCGCGGGAAGTAGACCTTGCGGATCAAGTTGGCGCTGCCCACCAGGCTGTTGCCGGCCCCGCTGAGGGAACTGGCGAAGTAGTTCCAGGGGAGGAGCGCGGCGTAGGAGAAGATGGGGTAGGGCACGCCGTCGGACGGGACCTTGGCCAGCCGCCCGAAGAAGAGGCTGAAGACGACCATGGTGAAGAAGGGCTGGATGATGGCCCAGGCCGCGCCCAGGGCCGTCTGCTTGTAGCGGACCTTGATGTCCCGCCAGGTGAGGAAGTACAGGAGTTCCCGGTACTCCCACAGTTCCCGCAGGTTCAGGACCTGCCAGCCACGGGACGGCACAATGCGGATGACGGGCACCTCAGCCGGTGCCACGGGGGTCGGCTCGGTTACTATTTCATGTGCTTGCGTCAAAACCTCCTCCACAGACACCTCTTCTACATCGTTCCGGTTACGCGTCGGCCACTTTCCACGCATCCAGCCGCCTTTCTTGGTGCGACCAATCGGAATGGGATCGGACACCTCGTCGGCTCCTAGTCTTAACCGGCCTTTTGTGCCGTCAACGTGTAGACCATTCCCAACCAATCCGTAACGGGTGAACTTGCCAGAACTCTCTCAAGCCTCTTTGCATAGGGGAATGCCCATCCTGGCATGACGGCATCTACGAAGAACGTGGAATGCCGAACGCGTACGATGTCAAAACCGCGGCCGCGCAGTTGTCGCTTCAGCCATCGAACCGAGACAGCGTTCTCATCCCCATACAGGACTTCGTCCCCCGAGGCCTTGTCTGGCATAACTGAGTACCGCCTTCGGAACAGGCCACGCTCCCAGGCATCTAGCAATACCCAGCCAGGATGCCACCGGCTGACATCGCTGACTATGAAGAACCCTCCCGGCTCGAGAACACCCGTAACTACATCCAGGAACCCTTCAACCGGGAAGCTATGTGTGATCGCTTCCCTGGCCCACACAACATCATACTTTTCATCCACATCTCTGAGCACGTTCCCTCTGATCCACCGCAGCCTGAGCGCGTTCCCGGCAAGGTTACTGTAGTACTCTCCCCTCCTCCTCGCGATTTCAATGTTGTGGCTGTGGAAGTCTATGCCCGTGACATCAGCCCCCAACAGAGCGAATAGGATGCTCTCAGATCCTCTGCCACATCCAGCGTCTAGAATGCGGGGTGGAAACTGGCCATTCCAGCAGCCCAAGAACTCAATAATATCTTCCAGTCGGCGCGCGTAATTGTGATCTGCCACGGGTCTGTTGCCTCGTTCGATCCGATATGTGCGACGAATCGCTGCAAGCTGCTCAGGGCTCAAGCCAGAGGCATTAGTCCGCAATTCCTCGCGCACCATTGTTATGAACGTCAGACCCACTTGATACGGAGCCATTGCATGCCAATCCTGAAGCAAAGTCATCTGCCTCTCCTCTAATCACATGTCACAGCCCTTGAACTCAACGCCTGGACCTTCTTCCCGATCCTCTCCCGGTCTTTGGAGCCTGGTGCCGCCAGGCAGAAGGCCGCCTTGTAGGCCCCCAGGGCTGCCTCTGTCTTCCCCTGTTTCAGGTAGGCATCCCCCAGCGGCTCGTAGTACCATATGGCGGAAGCCCCCAAGGCCACCGCATTTTCCAGTTCCCGCGCCGCGGCTGCCCAGTCCTCGCGCTGCATGTAGAGGCGCGCCAGGCGGTAGTGGTTGGGCGCATGGGGCGCGGCCTGGACGCTCTCCCGCAGGAACGCCTCTGCTTCGTCCAGCCGCTCCAATTCCAAGAGGGTGAGGCCAACGTAGTAGGCGTAATAGGGTAGATCCTGATCCCTGGGGGCGCGGGCGTAGGCCTCCCGATAGGCCCACAGGGCCTTCTCCCGCTCCTTGGCGGCGCGGTACCCGTGCCCCAGCCACACATAGACGTCCAACGCCTTCTCCGCCGGGCAGAGGGCCAGCGCCAGATGGAACTCCTGGAGCGCCTGCTCCACCTTGCGGTTCCGCATCAACGCCTCACCCAGTTCCAGATGCGCTTCCCAGGATTGGGGGTCCAGTTCCAGGGCCAGCCGGAGCACCCCCTCTGCCTCCTGCCAGCGGCCCTGCAGTTGCAGTTCCTGCCCCTGGGTGAGGAAGTAGACCGCGGCGCCGGCCTGCCGCCAGGCATCCAACGCCTCCCGACGGTCGCCGGCTTCCCAAAGGGCCTGGCCCAGGAAGAAGCCAGCCACGGCATCATGGGGGGCGACTGCCACTGCTTCCTGAAGGGCACGAATGGCCTCGTCCTGGCGGCCTTCCGAAAGCCAGAGCCATCCGAGCCCCCGCGACGGGCTGGCCCCCTGCGCCGGTGCGAGAGCCAGGGCCCTTTGGAGGGCCGCCCCTGCGTCCGGCCCGACTGCGGCGACCCCGAGGGCCTGTGCCGCCAGGCCCACATACCCGACGTTGGTCCAGACCACCGCGAGGAGAGCAGGACCCCTAAGGACACCGGCAAGAGCTATCACTGCAAACATCCACGCAGCATTCTGTATCGGTAACTGCCTGCGGATCTGACTCACGAATTGCTCCCCCTGTAACTTACCGGAGTTCCGCCTGCGAAGAGAGTGGTCAGCCTGCTTGCGTCTTTGGTAAGCCACGTAAGCTTTCAAAATTGTCAATGAATATGG
>DAOTYM010000365.1:0-1916 GCA_034434775.1 Anaerolineae bacterium
CGAGGCCATTGAGGGCCTGGGCACGTACCAGGCCGTGGCGGTGGCCTCTTTGGACGAGGCCCTGGCCGAACTCCGGGCGCGCGACTACGCCATGGTCCTTGTGGACCCCACCGCCCTGGAGGTGCCCCCACCCGCCCTGGCGGAGCGCCTGCGCGCTGTGCGCCCCGGCCTGCGCCTGATGTGGATCGGGGAGGAGGATAGCGAGGGGGCCGCAGGGGTTGAGGTCCAGGGGTGGCTGCCCAAACCCTTCTTCGTCGGGGAACTGCCCGTCCTGCTGGATGAGGCGATGCGCAAGCCATACGGCAGGCCCGCGCCGCCTCCGCCGCCGGCCCCTCCGGAGGGGCGAGAGGACCTGAAGGACACCTTGCGGCGGCTCTGCCAGGAGACGGGCATCCTGTGCGCGTTCGTCCTGGCCGGCGATCACGTGCTGGCCCACGCTGGGACCCTCGCCCCCACCGCCCTGGACCCCCTCTCCCGGGCCGCTGTGGGGATGGAGCGCTCCCTTCAGCAGGTGGCCCAGGCCATCAGCGAAGAAGGGGGGTTCCAGCAGGTCATCCTGGAGGGGGCCGGGTACCGCCTCTATCTGGTGCGGGTGACGCCGGAGGCGACCCTGGCCATCCTGGGTGAGTCGGCTGCGCCCCTGGGCGCGCTGCGCTACAGCGCCCGGCAGGCGGCGCGGGAACTGGCGTCCTTCCTTTCCCCCTGAGGCTCAGCGGGCGGCGAAGCGCTCCCGGTTGATGCGCTGGTAGACGCCCCGGAGCGAGCGGTAGATCTCCTTAAAACTCCTGTAGAGGGTGTCGTACACGGCGCGGGTTTCCGGCCGCGGCTCAAAGGTCTCTTCCACACGGATCACCTCCTTGAGGGAGGCGAAGTCCGGGTAGATGCCCAGCCCGATGGCGGCGATCAGGGCGCACCCCACCGCCCCGGCCGCCTGGGGGTTGGAGACGGCCTCAATCCGCTTCTGGGTGACGTCGGCCACGATCTGCATCCAGGGCCTTCCCCGTGCCCCTCCGCCCACGGCCCGCAAGGTCTCCTGGCGGAAGCCGAAATCGCGGGACATGAGTTCCAGCATCCAGCGCAGGTTGTAGGCCACCCCTTCGTACACCGCCCGCAGCATGTGCTCCCGGGTGTGGTCGTAACTCAGGTTGACGAAAGTGGACCGGACGTACACATCGGAGACAGGGACCCGTTCCCCGTACATCCAAGGGGTGAAGAGGAGGTAGCCGGAGCCTGGGGGCACGGTCTCCACGGCTTCGTCCATCAGGCGGAAGACGTTCTCCACCGCGGGGTCCCGCTGCTCCTCGCGGTAGAACTGGTCGGCGATCCACTGGAGGCAGGCGCCCGCGGTCTCCGTCTCGGCGATGAGGAAGGCCTTCTTGGAGTCGGCGGATTGGATGGCGGCGATGCCGTGCTTGCCGGTAGGGTTGGCCTCCTGGACCACCCCCACCCAGCCAGAGGTCCCCAGGTAGATGTGCCCTTCGCCCTCGCCTACGGCTCCCGAGCCCACGGCGGCTGCGGGGGCGTCGCCCGCTCCAGCGAAGATGGGCGTCCCCTCCAGCAGGCCGCAGTCCGCGGCGGCCTCGGCCGTGAGCCCTCCGACGCGGTCGGTGGAGCGGTACAGGGTGGGGAACTTCTCCGGCGGGAGGCCGAAGAAGCGCATCAGGAAGCGGTCCCATTCCTTCCTCTTCATGTTGAAGAGGCCGGTCACGGAGGCCGCGGACCAGTCGCAGGCCATCTCGCCCGTGGCGCGGTGCAGGAGGTAGCCGCTCACGTCCAGGAATGTGGCCGTCCGTGCGAAGAGGTCTGGCTCGTTCTGCTTGAGCCACAGGAGTTTGGGGAGGACGTCCTTGCCGCCCAGGGCCGCGCCCACGATGTGGGCGAAGATCCACGGCCCCCCAAGGCGAGCCACGACCTGG
>DAOTYM010000366.1:0-1765 GCA_034434775.1 Anaerolineae bacterium
AACCGCTATGGCAGAGATAACCGGAGGGGAACTCTTGCTGCGGTGCCTCAAGGAGGAGGGCGTCCAGGTCCTGTTCGGCGTCCTGGACGGGAGTTTCAACCCCTTCCTGGCCAAACTGGACGACTACGGTATCCGCTTCGTCAACGCGCGCCACGAGGCGGCTGCGGCCCACATGGCCGAGGCCTGGGCGAGGGTGCGGGGCGAGCCAGGGGTGGTGGTGGGCGGCATCGGGCCGGGCGCGGCCAACATGGTCTCCGGCATTGTGACGGCCTGCGCTGAGGGGAGCCCGGTCATCGCCCTGAGCGGCCAGCGGCGGCGCAACATCATCTACCCGGACCGCGGCGGGGCCTTCCAGAACGTGAACCTCCTGGGGATGTACGGCGCGGTGACCAAGTGGAGCGCGGGCGTGCGGGACTGGCGTCGCCTGCCAGAACTCTTGCGCCGCGCCTTCCGCGAGGCCCTGAGCGGCCGGCCCGGCCCCGTCTACCTGGAACTGCCGGAGGACCTCCTGCGGGAGAAGGGCGACCCGGGGACGGTGCAGGTGTGGCCGCCAGCCCGTTCCCGGCTGGACCGGCCCGGGCCGGGCGACCCAGCGCGCATCCGGCAGGCAGCGCGCATGCTCGCGGGGGCCGAGCGGCCTTTCCTGCACGGGGGGATGGGCGTCTCCTGGTCCGGCGCGTGGGAGGAGTTCGTGGCCCTGGCCGACCACCTCGCTGCGCCCATGACCGCGACGTTGGCGGCCCGGGGCATCGTGCCGGAGGACCACCCTCGCTACCTCCACATCCTGGACCGGGGAGCGCTGGACGCGGCCCGGTCCGAGGCGGATGTGGTGCTGGTGGTCGGCTCCCGCCTCGGCGAACTGGATGGCTGGGGCCGGCCGCCCTACTGGGGTCCGCCGGAGGCGCAGAGGGTCATCCAGGTGGACGTGGACCCGGCCTCCCTGGGCCTGAACCGGCCCGTGGACCTGGCCATCCTGGGCGACGCCAAGGCGGTCCTGGCCGCGCTCCTGGAGGAGGTCCGCTCCCTCACGCCGCCGCGGGAGGAGCACGCCGGCCTCGCCCGCTACCGGGAACTGACCCGGCAGTGGCGGGAGCAACTGGAGGTGGCCCTGGCAGGGGAAGCAGGCGGGGTGAACCCCGGGCGCGCCGTCCAGACGGTGCGGGACTTCTTCCCGAAGGACGCCATCACCGTGATGGACGGTGGCAACACGAGCCTCTGGGTCACGGCCTTCAACCCCATCTACACGCCGCGCTCCTACCTGTACACGGCCAAGTTCGGCCACCTGGGCACGGGTCTGCCCTACGCCATCGGGGCCAAACTGGCTGCGCCGGAGCGGGCCGTCTACCTCATCTCCGGGGACGGCGCGTTCGGCTTCAACCTCCAGGAGATGGAGACGGCCAGCCGCCACAACGTCCTCATCACGGCCGTGGTCCTGTGCGACCGAGGCTGGGGGATGGAGCGCTCATCCCAGATGTTCGCCGGGATAGAGGACATGGTGGAATGCGACCTCTACGGCGGCGTCCGCCTGGACCTGGTGGCCCAGGGGTTCGGCTGGCACGGCGAGGTGGTGGAGCGGCTGGAGGACCTGCGCCCAGCCCTGGAGCGCGGCGCTGCCTCGGGCCGGCCGAGCCTCATCCAGGTGATGGTGGAGCCGATGGCGAACCTCATGCCGCCGGGGCTCCTGCTCTTCGGCGAAATCCGGAGGGGGGATTGACCATGCGCGACCTGGAAGGGAAAGTCGCCATCGTCACTGGGGCGGGACGCC
>DAOTYM010000367.1:0-5118 GCA_034434775.1 Anaerolineae bacterium
GCAGGGGCCGGGGTCGGCGTGGGCGCGGCCGCAGGCGCGCACCCCACCAGCAGAGAGCCGATGACGAGGAGCACGATCAAGGTAGCAAGGTGCTTCTTCATGGAGATTTCCTCCTCTTTCCTTTGGAATCTCACAGGAAAGTACGATGGACTCATTGGGATCGGCCTATCGCTCTTGTGGGCACTGTCCAGCGTCGTGCTCTGGAGTGGCGGTATCACCTCCTTTCTGCGTGGTAGGACTCTGCGGAAGGAGCATCCGAAGGGCGGGAGGACCAGCCGCTGAGCGCGCCGAAAGGAGGCATGGGGAAATGCCTGGGAGCAGGAACGGGACTTTGGAGAAGCGGACCCTTGCTTGCGAGCCTCACTGGTTGAGCCTGAACCCCCTGGCCATTCCTAACTTCAGCGTTGGGCGCACGGCGGACTGGCTTCGCCAGGTGGGGCGTCGCCGCTGAGCGACGCCCGTTATTCCGCATAGCGAAAAACTCTTTTCCTATCCTGCTCCTGAAATTGTACACAACTTTCGGCCCACCGGGTATCCGGCAAGGACCTTATTTTCCCCTAAGACTTGTCTTAGATGGGCTACGGAAGGGCGCGGAGGGCCCAGGGTGAGGTGTGCCGCACAGGGCGTTGCCCAAAGGGAAGGTCAATACACCGGCCCCGCTGCCGGCTTGCCCTCCGCCTTGGCGCGCAAGGCGGCCAGCCCCTCCCGCGCGGCCTTCATCGCCAGGCCCAGGTCGGACGAGAGGGCGAAGAACTGCATCCCCCAGGAAGCATACTTCTGGATCGCCTCCACCGAGCCGCAGTGCACCCCCGTGGGGATGCCGTGCCGCTGGCCTGCCTCCACGATCCGGCGCAGCACCGCCTCGTAGCGCGGGTCCGGGTTGTCCATGCGGGGCGGGAGCCCCAGGGACGCGGAGAGGTCGTTGGGCCCCACATAGACGCCGTCAATCCCCGGCACGGAGAGGATCTCGTCCAGCCGCTCCACAGCCTCCACATGCTCAATCTGGATGAGGAGCAGGATCTCCTCGTTGGCGTGCTGGAAGTAGTCGTCCCCGCCGTAGAAGACGCGCCGCACGCCCCCCACCCCCCGGTACCCCTGGGGCGGATAGCGGGTCCAGCGGACCGCCGTGCGCGCCTCCTCTGCATCCATGACCAGGGGCACCACGATGCCGTAGGCTCCGAAGTCCAGGGCCCGTTTGATGAAGGCAGGGTGGTTCCAGGAGACCCGCACCATGGGGATGCAGTCCGTGGAAGACATGGCCTGGGCGATGCACTGCATGGTCTCAAAGTCCACCGCCGCGTGCTCCATGTCCACCACCAGCCAGTCAAAGCCGAGGCGGGCCATGGCCTCGGCCATGAGGGGGCTGGCGGTGACGAGCCACGTGCCGACGGAGACCTCGCCAGCCCGAAGTTTGCGCTTGACGGTATTGGGTCGCATGGGTTGCGCCTCCTCAGTGCAAGATGTCACCCTTCGGAACGAAACGGCTCCCCAGAGGGATGGCCGACACCTGTCCCTGGGATCCCCTCCTCACCTCAGCCGGCGGAGGAGGGTCAGGAGGTCCTGGCCGTACTCCTTGCGGTCCCAGGGGCTCAGGCCCGGCACCTGGGCCAGTTCCTCCGGGGTGGCAGGGCAGCGGGCCGCCAGTTCCCAGAGGACCTGGTTGGAAAGGACCACGTCCGGCTCCACCCCCTCGGCCCGGGCCACCTCGCGCCGCCACTCCCGCAGGGCCTCGTAGCGGTCCTTCACGGTGCGGTCCAGGGGCCCCGAGGTCCCGTGCTGAGGCTCCGGGAGTTCCTCCCGGAGGGCCTGGCGCACCACCTCCAGGAGGCCGCGGCCGAACTGGCGCCGCAGGTGGGGCGTGAGGCCCGGGATGCGGGCGAGGTCCTGCTCGTCCCGGGGGCATGCCTGGCTCAGCGCGACCAAGGTCCTGTCGGGCAGGACGCGGAAAGGGGCCCGGTCCAGGCGGCGGGCCTCGCCATCCCGGTAGCGGTACAGGGCCCGCAACACGTGGAGTTGCCGCGGGGTCAGGTCCCGCGCCCCGGGGAGCCTCAGGTACCCCTCCAGGTCAAAGGCGCGGGCCTCCCCTGGGACCTCCGCCAGCCGCGCGAAGGCTTCCCGGGCCTTCTCCCAGCGCCCCCGCCGCACCAGGGCCTCGTACTGGAGGTCCCGCAGGGCCGGCAGGTAGTGGACGTCCAGCCGGGCGTACTCCAGGTGCGCGGGCGTGAGCGGACGCTGGCCCCAGTCGGCCCGCTGGAACCGCTTGTCCTGATGGACGCCGAACCGCTCCTCCAGGATGCTGCCCAGGCCGTACCGCTTCCAGCCCAGGATGCGGGCCGCGATCATGGTGTCAAACAGGTTGGCGAAGCGGAACCCGTAGTCCCGCTTGAGGGAGATGAGGTCAAACTCCGCGGCGTGGAAGACCTTCTCCACGTGGGGCGATGCGAAGACCTCCCCCAGGCCCGAAAGGTCTGGCACGGCCAGCGGGTCCACCACGTAGTCGTCGCCATCCACCGCCAACTGCACGAGGCAGACCCGCTCAAAGTAGGCGTAGAACCCGTTGGACTCCGTATCCACGCCCACACGCTCGGCCTGGCGGAGGCGCTCAAGCAGGCGGTCCAGGGCGGCCTGGGTCTCCACCAGGATCGGGGGCTGGGTGGGCAGGGGGACGGTGTGGGATGGAGGGTGGGCTGTATCCAAAGGCGGACGCTCCCCGAAGCAGATAGGCTCATCGTGATTATAGCACACCGGGACGGAGGAGCAAGGCCGAAGCCCTGCACCAGGCTTCCCCAATTGACAGCCCTCCCCGCCCATGCTAGAATCGCCCGGCGTTGCTCGTCGGGGGCCCAGGCTGGGCTTGGACATCCTACGTTCGGGAGTCGGGGCATGCGGAACATCTGCGTCATCGGCGCGGGGTACGTGGGGCTGGCCACTTCGGCCTGCTTCGCAGACCTGGGCAACCGGGTGGTGACCTTGGACATTGACGAGGAGAAGATCGCCAAACTCCGGCAGGGGATCATGCCCATCTACGAGCCAGGGCTGGAGGAGATGGTCCGGCGCAACGTGGCTGCCGGCCGCCTGCGCTTCACCACCTCCTACAAGGAGGCCCTGGCCGACGCCGAGTTCGCCTTCATCGCCGTGGGCACCCCTTCCGGCGTGGACGGCGAGGCAGACCTGCGGCACGTGCGCGCCGCGGTGGAATCCATCGCCGATGTCATGGACCACCGCATCATCATCGTCAACAAGAGCACCGTGCCCGTGGGCACCGGCGACTGGGTGGCGGAAATCATCCGCAAGCGGCGGGGCGAGGATGCCGACTTCGCCGTCGTCTCCAACCCGGAGTTCCTGCGGGAGGGGTCGGCCATCCACGACTTCATGAACCCCGACCGCGTCGTCCTGGGTTCCCTGGACCGCGAGGCCGCCCACCAGGTGGCCCAACTGTACCTGAGCCTGCGCTGCCCCATCATGATCACCGACCTGCGCACCGCCGAGATGATCAAGTACGCCTCCAACGCCTTCCTGGCCACCCGCATCTCCTTCATCAACGAGATCGCCGCCATCTGCGAGGAACTGGGGGCAGATGTGAAGGAAGTGGCCCTGGGCATGGGCTACGACAAGCGCATCGGCCACGCCTTCCTGGACGCCGGCCTGGGCTGGGGTGGCAGTTGCTTCCCCAAGGATGTCAAGGCCTTGGCCCACATGGCCGTCCTCCACGGCACGCACCCCCAACTGCTCCAGGCGGTGATGGACATCAACCGCAACCAGCGGCGACGGGTGGTGCTGCGCCTGCGGCGCCTGCTGGGGACCCTGGACGAGAAGGTCATCGGCGTCCTAGGCCTCTCCTTCAAGCCCAACACCGACGACATGCGGGAGGCCCCGGCGGTGGAGGTCATCCACCTCCTGCAGAACGAGGGAGCCTTCGTCCAGGCCTACGACCCGGCGGCGATGGAGGTGGCCCGCCAGATCCTCCAGAACGTCCGCCTGTGCCCGGACCCCTACGCCGTGGCCGAGGGGGCCGACGCGCTGATCCTCGCCACCGAGTGGAACGAGTTCAAGCACCTGGACTTCCACCGCATCAAGGCGTTGATGCGCCAGCCCATCCTCATTGACGGGCGCAACATCTACGACCCAGCAGAGATGCGCGCCCTGGGCTTCCAGTATTACGGCATCGGCCGCGGCAACTGGGTGAACCACCCTCAGGAGTAGGGCACGCCCAGCGTGCCGCTGGACCGGAAGGCGCGGAGCCCCTATGGAGGAGCACCCAACCGGGGAACTCAGCGAGCGGGAGCGGGAGATCCTGGCCCTGGTCGCCACGGGCGCGACCAACCTGCAGATCGCGCGCGCCCTCCACATCAGCCCCAACACGGTCAAGGTGCACCTGCGCAACATCTTCGGCAAACTGGGCGTGGAATCCCGCACCGAGGCCGCCCTCTACGCCGTGCAGCAGGGGTGGGTGGAACTCCCTGGGGCGGGAGTGGCGCTGCCCGCGGAAACGGAAAGGCCCTCCCCTGCCGCGCCGCCGGCCCGCCCTGCCCCCATCGGCCCCCTGCGCCGCGCCTTCTTCATCCTCTCCACCCTGGCCCTCGCCCTGGCCCTGTGGTTCCCCTTCCCCCAGGCCGGCCAGGGCCGCGCCCCGGGCGACGACTTCGGGGAGGTGGCAGCCCGCGCCCCCCTCGCCGCGCCCTACTCGCCCGGGGCTTCCCGCTGGCAGAGCCGCGCCCAGATGCCCACCCCGCGCGGGCGGCTCGCCGTGGCCGCGTGGCAGGGACGCCTCTTCGCCATCGGCGGGGTGGGTGAGGAAGGGGTCACCGACCGCGTGGAGGTCTACGACCCGGCCCAGAACGCCTGGACGGCCGCATCCCCCCTGCCGACGCCCGCGGCCAACATCCAGGCCGCGGCCCTGGGAGGCAGGGTCTACGTCCCCGGGGGATATGGGCCAGGGGGGACCTTCTTGGATGTCCTGCAGGTCTACGACCCGGCGACGGACACCTGGACCCTCGGCCCGCGCCTCCCCCGCCCCCTGGCGGGGTACGCCCTGGCCGTGTACGGGGGGAGCCTCTACCTCTTCGGCGGGAACGATGGCACGGGGTACCGGGCCGACGCCTACCGCTATGACCCAGC
>DAOTYM010000368.1:0-12603 GCA_034434775.1 Anaerolineae bacterium
GGAAGAGGCCGATCCCCACCGCCAGGCGGCCCAGGTACTCCCCGTCCGGCCCGAAGAGGGCCACGTTGTCGCTCTGGGGGTCCAGGACGTAGAGGTGCCCATCCGGGGCGACGGCCAGGTCAAAGGGCTCCTTGAGGTCCGCATCCTCCCCGAAGACCTGGAGGAGCGCGCCGTCCGGCGCGAACTTCTGCACGCGGCGGTTGCCCGTGTCGGCCACGTAGACGTTCCCCGCCGCGTCCACGGCCACCCCCCGCGGGTCCTGGAACTGGCCCGGCTCCGCCCCCTGGCTGCCCCACGCCCGGTCAAAGGCGACCTCCAAAGCCCCCACCGCGGGGGCCGACGGGGTGGGCGGGGCTGGCGCGGCGGGGGCCGCGGCTGGCGGCGCCGCGGCCGGGGCCTCCCCGAAGCCTGTCCACAGGGCCTCCAGGGGCACGATCTCGCGCGGGCCGCCTGGCGGCACCCACCACAGTTCCATCTCCCGCGAGCCGATCTCCTGGAAGTACTGCACCACCAGGTCGTGGAACCCCTCCTCCAGGACGATCTGGCCCTCCCGGTACTGGCTGCCGTGGGAGCCGCCATTGTCCACCACCAGTTGCCCGTCTATGTAGACGTAGGACCCATCGTCGGAGTTGGTGCCAAAGGTGTAGAGGCCGGTCACGGGGGCGCGGATCTTCCCCCGCCACTCAATGCTGAAAGGCGCGGGCAGGATATCGTTGGGGAAGATGAACCAGTCCACCTGGATGGCCTGAGGGGGACCGTCCCAGCCGGTGCCCCGGCGGTAGTACCCGATGAGGCCGTTGGGCGGGACTTTCAGGTTGTAGAGGTGGCTCGTGGGGACCGGGCCGCCCGGCAAACCCGGCCCCCGCACGGCCACGTGGACCGGCCCTCCCGCCTCGGTGATGACGGCCGTGACCTCCAGGTCGTGGAACCCGCCGGCCAGTTGCAGGTGTCCCGCGCCGATGCCCCCCTCCGTGCGGGCGACCTCCAGGCCGTCTATCCGCAGGGCCATGGACCCGGGCGCGCGGACCTCAAAGGTGTAGTCGCCGTACTCCGAGGCCAGGAAGGCCCCCTCCCACTGCACGGAGAAGGGGGGCTTCAGGGGCGGCTCCTCGGTCCAGTCAAAGGCGATCTGGGCATCCCGCCGGACCAGGACCGGCTCCCCCTCCCCCTCCGGGCTGGCGAAGTAGCGCCCCGTGACCCCCTGAGATGCCGTCACCTGTTCCGCCGGCACCCAGATGGAGATGAAAAGGGGATAGCCGTAGCGGTCGCGGTGGAACTCCACCTGGGCCTGGGGGTAGAAGCGCTGGAAGAGGGGCAGGGCCTTCTCGCCCACCGGGTCCAGGATGTAGAGGACGTCGCGCCCGTCGGGGTCCCGCAGGGGCAGGTGCTGGGCCAGGTTGAAGACCTCGTACTCCGGGTCCCGGGCGATGAAATGGATGGCCGAGTGCCGCTGGAACTCCTGGGCGAGGAAGATGCGGGGTTCCCTCTGGAGACCGGCCAGGTACCTGCCCACGGCGGACTCGTTGGGGCTGTAGGCGGCCCAGACCGCCGGGTGCACGGCCTGCTTGGCGAAGTAGGTGTAAGCGTTGCCGACCCCCGAGGCCACGGCCAGCGTCGCCAGGAACGAGGTCAGGACCGCCTCACCGCGGCCACGCCAGGCGGCGCGGAAGGCCTGCCATACCCGCTCCAGGGCAAGGGTGGCAAGGAGGTAGAGGAGGGGGATGAGGCCGATGGTGCGCCGGGAAGTGGGGGCCTCGTGGGCTGCCGAAAGGACCCCCAGCGCCAGCACCCCTGCCGCCCAGAAGAGGTACAGGAGGTGCTCCCGGCGCCGCCAGTGCCAGAGGGCGTAGGCCACGCCCAAGACCACTAGCGCCCCGACCCACACGTCCAGCATGGGCGCGCCGGGCAGGTTGTGCAGCGAGGCCGGGTCGCCCTGGTAGTGGAACATGCCCAGGGTCTTGCGCAGGTTGCTCCAGACCGGCGACCAGTTCCCCACGGCCTGCACCTCGTGGAAGACGGAGATGTGGATGGTGCGCCCCATGAACTGCTGGGGGTAGCGCACGGCGTAGAGCCCCAGGGGGTTGAGGACAAGGAGCATCCCCGCCGCCCCCGCCAGCAGGCCCGGCCAGGTCTGGCGGACCGTCGGCCGCTCCACCAGGGCCAGGGCCACCAGGAACCCCAGGACCACCAGGGGCACGGCGCGGAAGGCGGTGTAGGTGTGCAGTCCCAGGCCCAGGGCCATGCCGGCCAGGACCAGGTCGCGCCACCGCCGGTCCCTGAGGCCGCGCAAGAGGAACCAGAAGGCCAGCACCTCGCACAGGGGGGTCAGGATGGCCTCGTAGACGATGCGGCTGAAGGTGAGGTGCCACCGGGAGCCCGCCAGGAGGGCCGTCCCCAGGAGGGCGGCCCGGTCGCCGTAGAGGTCCCGCGCCATGAAGTAGAACGCCCCCACCGTCACCGCGCCGACCACGGCGGAGGCCAGGCGCATGGTGGCGACGCTCGCCCCGAACAGGCGGAAGAAGAGGGCGATGATGTACGTGAAGAGGGTCGCCTGGCCCTCGTTGGTCAGGCGGAAGGGGGTGTAGGGCATCCCCTGGAGCCACCAGAGGGCGTCCATGCCGTTGTTGCACTCGTCCGACTGGCAGCCGTTGGGGTAGAGGTCCACCCGCCAGGCCCGCACGGCGAAGGCCAGGAGGACGATGCAGGCGAGGAGCAGCCACTCCCAGCGGCGGGGCACCTCCCGGGGCGGCGCACGCCGGGGGCCAGGTTCCTGGTCGGCCAGGAAGGCCGCGCCGCCGAAGAGGAGCACGCTCCCCACCCAGAGGGCAAGGGCCAGGGGGTCGGCCCAGTTCCTCCAGAAGAGGCTCCCAGCGGCGATGCCGCAGGCCAGCCCGGCCCCGGCCAGCGCCCACACCCGCCGGTCCCGGACCCGGGGCAGGGGAGAGCCTCCCTCCTCCTGCGGGCGCGGGGGCGCGCCCCAGAGGAAGAGGGCGGAAGCCGCTGCGTAGAGAAGCACGCCGTCCAGGGGGGTGAAGGCCTTGCTCGCCAGGCCCCGCTGGGCCACCACAGCGAGGGCCAGCCCACCCAGCACCAGGACAAGCCGCTTCATGGGCGACATGGTGCCCTCCTTCACTTCTCCGGAGCCCGTTCCACGGCGAACCGCTGCACGCGGTGCCGGTAGGCATCGGCCACGTAGACCCGTCCCATGCCGTCCACGGCCACCCCCAAGGGCTTCTCAAAGAAGCCGGGCCCTTCCCCGCGGCCGCCCCAGCGCCCCAGGACCTTGCCCAGGCGGTCCACCACGGCCACGGTGGCCGGCTCCGGCTCCGTCAGGTAGAGTTCGCCGAAGGGGCCCCAGGCCAGGCTGGGGTGGTCCACCGTGTTGGCCCCGGGGATGGCCCATTCCCCGGCGTAGCGCCCCTCTGGGTCCAGGACCTGCACCCGCTGGTTGGCCGTGTCCACCACGTAGAGGTAGCCGTTCGCGTCCATCAGGGCCTCGGTGGGCTGGTTCAACTGGCCGGGCCCGCTGCCCTGCAGCCCGTATTGGCGCACCAGGGCCCCCTGGGCGTTCAGTTCCACCACCCGGGAGCCGCCGGTATCCACCACCAGGAGCGTGCCCCGCGGCGTGAGGGCCAGGCCCCGGGGGTGGAAGAAGGCCATCTGCGGCCCGCCGAGGCGGGCGATGGGGGCCCCGTCCGGGGCGAAGCCGAAGACCCACCCCGTCTCCGAATCCAGGACCCACAGGTTGCCGGACGCGTCCACCTCCAGGGCCGTCGGCTCCACAAAGGCTTCCCGCCCGTCCCCCGCGAAGACGGCCACCGGCTCCCCCTCCGCGGTCAGTTTCTGCACCCGGCGGTTGCCAGTGTCGGAGACGTAGACATACCCCTGCGGGTCCACGGCCACGTCCCGGGGCAGGCGGAACTGGCCGGGGGCCTCCCCTTCCTGGCCGAAGACCGCGTCCAACCGCGCCGAGAAGGCGCCGGAGACCGGCGGGGCCGTTGGCACGGGGACCTGGGGCGGCACCGGCTTGGGCACTTCTATGAGTTCGTAACTCCCCTGGGGCGGGAAGAGGACCTCCGGCGGGACGATCTCGCGGCCGCCGCCGGGCGGGGTCCAGTAGAAGTTGACGTGGGTGTGGCTGGTGCGGTCGGCGAAGAGGATGCGCACGTCGTGCAGGCCGGCCGTCAGGTGGATGATGCCCTCGCCGTACTGGTTGGGCAGGGGGCTTTCGGCCACCAGCACCCCGTCAATGTACACCCGGGATTCGTCTATGGACTCCAGGCCGAAGCGGTACTCGCCCTCCACTGGGGCCAGGACCTTGCCGATCCACTCCACGGTGTAGGGCCGCGGCAGGGGGATGATGTGGAAGTAGAGCGCGATGCGCGGGTCAATCTGGGCGAAGGCGACCGGCTCCCGCCACTCGCCATTGGGGTAGTACTTGCCCAGGAGGCCGTTGTTGGTCACCGGCGGCACGTACAGGGCCTCGGAGGGCACGGTCTGGAGGCCCTGCCCAGGCGGCTGCCAGAAGAGTTCCAGGTGCCCCTCCGCCCCCACCGCCCGCACGCGGAAGGCGTGGTTCCCCCTGGCCAGGGTGGCCGGGGCCTGGGCCTGCCCTCCCTCTGGCCCCACCTTCAGGAGGAGCGTCTCGTCCAGGTAGACCTCCGCCGCGGCCGGCGCGGCGAGGGCCAGGGTGTACTCCCCGTACTGAGAGACGGAGAGGATGCCCCGCCACTCCACGACGAAGGGCAGGGGCAGAGGCGCGTCGGCGGGCCAGTCAAAGCGGAGCACCAGGTCCTTGCGCTCTGCGGCAGGCGCCCCTTCCCAGGCCTCCCCGGCGTAATAGGCCCCGTTCAGGCCCTGGATGGAGGCGATGTCGGCCGGGGTCAGGCGGCAGGTGTAGAGGACCGGTGGGCCGCCAAAGGGTGGGCGCACCTCCCGGCAATCGGCGTTGGGGTAATACTGCTTGAGTTGCAGGTAGTAGGAGTGCCGGTCCGGGTCCAGGATCTGGACGATGTCCCGCCGAGGCGTCCGCCGGATGGGGAGGGTGTCGGTGGTGTCCAGGCGGCGGTAGTTCTGCACGTTGCGGGCCAGGAAGCGCAGCACCGGATGCCCGTGGTAGAAGGAGATGACCTCAAAGTCCACCGTGTCGTCCAGGGAGGCCATCAGGCGTGCCGTGAGAGTCTCCGAGGTGGAGTAGGCGTTCCACGAGGCGAAGTCCTTCGCCTGGCGGTGGAAGTAGGTGTCGTAGTTGGCGTAGCCCACGTAGGCCAGGAGCGCGGCCAGGACCACGGCGAAGGCCTGTTTCGCCCGCCGCTTCCCTCCCCAGGCCCACTCCACCTCCTGCCCCAGCCGCTCCAGGGCCAGGGCCGCCAGGAGGTGCGCTGGGGGCAGGGAGCCGATGGACCGCAGGGCCTGCGGAGCCTCAAAGTCCAGGGAGAAGACCCCGCCGGCCAGCATGATGAGGAGCCAGTAGGTGGAGAGGAACTCCCGCGGCCGCCGCCACTGGGCCAGCGCGTACCCCATCCCCAGCACGGCGAAGACGGAGGTGGCGTAGTCCAGCATCGGCTCGCCGGGCAGGTTGTGGCGGCCGTTGGGGTCGCCCCGGTAGTTGAACATGAGGAGGTGCTTGCGCAAGTTGCTCTGCACCGCCTTCCACCCCTCCTCGCGGGTCTTGCCGGCGAAGACGCTGGTCTTGCGGGTGCGGTCCAGGAAGAGGTCCGGGTGCTTGAAGGCGAACTGGGCCACCGGCGCCACCGCCAGGAACGCGGCCAGGCCGAGGGCCAGGATGTTGACGCCCTGGGCCCGCCAGAAGGCCCGGTCCGTGGCCAGGAGGTGGGCGAGGAAGAGCAGGATGACGAAGGGGAACAGGCGGAAGGGCGCGTAGAAGCAGAGCCCGAGCCCCAGGCTCAGGCCCGCCAGGGCAAAGTCGGCCGGCTCTCGGGTCCGCAGGCCCCGCAGCAGGAACCAGACCGTGGCCAGTTCAAAGAAGGGGGTGGAGACGCCGTGCAGGGCGATGCGGCTGAAGTTCACATCCCACCGGGAGACGGCCAGGAGGAAGGCGGCCACCAGGCCCAGCCGCCGGCCGCCCAGTTCCCGGCCCACCCCCCAGGCGGCCGGGACTGTCAGCACCCCGAAGAGGATGCTCACGTAGCGGATGGGGATGGTCTCCACGCCGAAGAGGCGGAAGGAGAGGGCCACCAGGTACAGGTAGTGGGCCGGCAGGTTGGTGGATTCCACGTAGACCGGCCGCCAGGCGGGGTCCTCCAACATGTGCAGGGCGTGGAGGCCGTTATCCGCCTCGTCGTACCAGGTGCCGAAGGGGAACTCGTCCAGGCGGTAGAGGCGCATGAAGAGCCCCAACGCCACCACCAGCGCCAGGAGGGCCCATTCCCACGGAAGGCACGCGGGAGCCTGGCCGGCCTCGGCCCCTTTCCGTCGCCCCAGGACGGCGAAGGCCAGGAGGAACGTCCCCAGGCTGGCCAGGTGCAGGTTCCAGGCTGGGGCGAGCATCGCCTCTTTGTCAAAGCGGCGCAGGGCGAGGACGGTGAGGAGGGCCGAGAGGACGAGGAGGGCGAGCGCCCCCCGCAGCCGCCAGGGGTGGTAGGAACCACCCTCGGCTCGCTCCACGGGGGGGAGGCGGGAGGCCCTGAAGGCCCACGCGAAGAGGGCCGCTGCCAGGACGTACAGGATCACCGCGTCCGTCACGTGGTCTTCGGCGAAGCGGCTCTGGGCGGCAAACCCCAGCACCACGGCCAGGAGCGCCAGCACGCCGGGGCCGATGGACCGCAACTCCCGTGGCCTTTCCATGATCCCTCCCTGCAATGCGGGGTTCGGTCAAGCCATGCGCCCAGCCTCGGGCAGGCATGCCCTGCCGAGAGGCAAGACAGGGCCCCGAGGGCATCCGGGGACCATTGTAACCCAAGTCACGGCACAATTGCAACCCGGGGCCCCGCCGGCCTCTGTCAACGGATTTCGGGAACGGATTGAACGGACGCGCTGGCCTCTTTGGGGGCGCACGGCCGTGCGCCCCTACACACCAGCGCGGGAACGGGTGCTGCCCCGGCCGTCCACCGATGGGGGGATTAATGGACGGATGGCTTGGTGTTGGTCACGGCTCCGGTGGAGCGCCCACGCCGCGGATCCACTGGTTGTAGAGGGGGGTCAGGTCCTGGCCAGCGACCTCGTTGAAGACGCCCATCAGCCGCTCCGGCGTGGCCAGGTCGTAGCGGTACCGGGCCAGGTATTGGCGCAGGGCCTGCCGGAAGCGCGCGTCCCCCATCTCCTGGTGGAGGCGGTGGAAGAAGAGGGCTGCCTTGCCGTAGACCAGGGCCTCGTAGTTCCGGGCGAAGTTGAAGACCGGCTGGTTCACGGGCGCGTCCTCGCCCTGGGCCACCAGGTACTGGTAGGGGAGCACCCACCGCTCCTGGCGCAGGGCCTCGGCCCTCTTGCGTCCGTAGACCTGGTCAAAGTACAGGTAGGCCGAGTATTCCGCCAGCCCCTCGTCCAGCCACGGGAAACGGACCTGGTCGTTGCCCACCTGGTTGTACCACCACTGGTGGGCGATCTCGTGGGCCACCATGTACTCCAGGTCGTCCCGGTGCTCGCGGTAGAGGTCCAGGCCGATGAGGCTCAGGGTGGGGAACTCCATCCCGTGGACGCCCAGAGGGGCCTCCACCACCGCCAGGTGGGGGAAGGGGTAGGGACCGAACCAGTCCTCGTAGACCCGCAGCGCGGCCGCCGCGTAGTGCAGGGCGGCGAGGCCCCCTTCCCGGTCCTCCGGCAGGAACCAGGACCGCACCCGCACCTCCCCGACGGCCTCCTCGGCCCACTGGAAGCGGGGGCTGGCCACCACCGCGAACTCCCGGATGGGCCCGGAGACGAACTCCCAGGTGGCCAGGCCGTCCGCACCCACCGTCTGGCTGACGACCACCCCCGGGGCGACGACCTGCAGGTCCGCCGGGGCGCTGAAGGCAACCTGGTACAGGGCGGTGGCGCAACTGGAGGCGTCGCCGTAGGGAGGAGGGAGGTAGCGCTGCCACCCCTGGGCATCCCGCAGGGCCAGGAGGGGGTAGAAGTAGGGCAGGCTCACGATCCCCGCCGAGCGCCCGAAGAGGACGTAGGGGGCCTCCGGGCTCGGGATGCGCAGGGCGTAGACCAACTCCACCTCGGCGACCTCGCCGGGAGGAAGGGGCGTCTCCAACCGGACCTCCAGCACCGTGTCGGAGGTGGTCTGGGAGAAGGAGACGTCCAGACCGTTGACCTTCACCATCTGGACGTCCATCCGCCCGGCGAACTGGGGCAGGTTCGGGTAGAGGCGGAACACGATCTCCGGGAGGGTGTCGGCGCTGGGGTTGGGGAACCGCACCGTCTGGAAGCCCACCAGGCGTTCCCCCTGCCCTTCCAGCGTGGCGTGGATGCGGTAGACGGGGACCGGGCCGAGGGCGTCCAACTGCCCCTGCGTGGAGGGGCGCATCGCCTGACGGTACAGCGCCCACGGGTCCGGGGGCGGTGCCGGCGCGCGGCACCCCCCGCAGGCCAGGAGGAGGGCCAGGACCGCCAGGAACAGGGAGGCGAAAAGGCTTCTCGCAAGGCCCTGGCGCACCTTCACCATCCTGCTCGTGAGGAACCTCCTTCAGCATCCCCCCGCCCTTCAGAAACCCCCGCACGCAGGGAGCGGGCCAGGGGGTGGGGTCTCTCCCTCCCCACGTGCAAGACGGGGGCCAGGGGTAAGGTCACCTCCCACGCGGGGAGGGAGCCCTCACAGGCCCGTATCCAGCACCTGGCGCACCCGCCGCGCCAGGTCCCCCGGCGCGAAGGGCTTCTGGATGTAGGGCGTGCCTGCCTTCAGCACCCCCTGGAGCACGATGACGTTTTCCGTGTACCCGGACATGTAGAGGACCTTCATCCCCGGCCGCCTCTCGGCCAGGTCCTCCCAGAGGGCCTGGCCGTTCATCCCCGGCATCACCACATCCGTGAGGAGGAGGTGGATGGGCCCAGCGTGGCCCTCGGCCACCCGAAGGGCCTCCGCTCCGCTCGCGGCCGTGAGGACCGTGTAGCCCAGGCTCCTGAGCACCCGCGCTGCGAACTCCCGCACCGCCTCGGCATCCTCCACCACGAGGACCGTCTCGGTGCCGCGGGGCACCCCGGCGATGGCCGGCGGCTGGGGGACCGGCCGCACCGGCTTCTCCACCCGGGGCAGGTAAATCTTAAAGGTGCTCCCCTGGCCCGGCTCGCTGTAGACCCAGATGTGCCCGCCGCTCTGCTTGACGATGCCGTAAACGGTGGAAAGGCCCAGGCCCGTCCCCGTCTCCTTGGTGGTGAAGAAGGGCTCAAAGAGGTGGCTGAGGATTTCGGCATCCATGCCCACGCCGGTGTCCGTCACCGCCAGGAGGACGTAGGGGCCGGGCTTCACCTCCAGGTGCCGGCGCGCGTAGGTCTTGTCCAGGAAGACGTTGGCCGTCTCTATCGTCAGCGTGCCGCCGCGGGGCATGGCCTCCCGGGCGTTCACCGCCAGGTTCAGGATGACCTGCTCCACCTGGCTCCGGTCGGCCTCCACGGGGCCCAGGTCCGGCGCGAGGACGGTGACGAGGGCGATGTCCTCGCCGATGAGCCGGCGGAGCAACTTCTCCATCTCGGCCACCACGGTGTTCAGGTTCAGGACCTCCGGCCGGAGGATCTGGCGGCGGCTGAAGGCCAGCAGTTGCCGGGTGAGGGAGGCAGCCCGGTCCGTGGCGGCGAGGATCTCCTGCGCGTCCTGGCGGCGGGGGTCGTCCTTGCCCAGGCTGTCCCGCAGCAGGTGGGCGTAGCCGCCGATGGCCGTGAGGATGTTGTTGAAGTCGTGGGCCACGCCGCCAGCGAGGCGGCCGATGGCCTCCATCTTGACCGCCTGTTGCAGTTGCTCCTCCAGGCGCTTCCGCTCGGTGACATCCTCAAAGACGGCCAGCGTCCCTACGAACTGCCCCCCTTCAAAACGCGGGCTCCCCATCACGCTCACGGTGATGCGCTGCCCGTCCTTGCGGACCAGGTCCAGTTCGTAGCGGTCGCTCTGGCCGCGGGCGCGGCGCTCGTCGGCCGCCCGCACCCGGGCGTAGTGCTCCGGCGCGGTGGCCTTCGTCCAGTGCTGGCCCAGGAGCTCTTCGGGCGCGTAGCCCAGCATCTCCGCCGCAGCCCGGTTGACGAAGGTGAAGCGGCCCTCCAGGTCCTGCACGGCCACCCCTTCGGCCATGCTCTGGAGGATGCCCTCGTGGAAGGCGCTCAGGCGGGCCAGGTCCGCGTGCACCCGCTCCTGCTCGGTGACATCCCGGCAGACGGTGAGGACACCGTAGACCTGCCCTTCTGCGTCGCGGATGGGGACGAGCCAGGAATTGAGCCAGACCTTCTCCCCCAGGGTGAACTGGCGCTCCAGGTGGACGGGCTCGCCCCGGTCAAAGGCCTCGCGCACGTGGACGAGGAGTTCCCAAGGGCTGGCCAAGGGGAGGAACTCCGCCACCGGCCGGCCGAGGACCTCCTCCAGGGGGCGGCCCAGTTCCCGGGCCACCGCGGGGTTGGCGTAGAGGATGCGCCCCTCCCGGTCCAGGAGGACGATCATGTCCTGGGTGGACTCGGCCAGGGCTCGGTAGCGGGCCTCGCTCTCCCGGCGGGCCCGCTCGGCCTCGTGGCGCTCCGTCACGTCCTGGAAGAACCCGCCCAGGAAGAGTTCGCCGCCGATCCGCACCGGGAAGTACTCGCTGGATAGGACACGCTCGCTGCCGTCGGGCCGGCGGACCTTCCGCTCCATCCGCCGGTGGAGCCAGGCCGCGTCCCCGGTGCGGAAGAAAGCCTCCACCACAGCCCGGACGGTTCCCGTCATGCGCTCTCCCTGCATCGGGTCCGCGATCAGGCGGGCATGCACCTCCCAGATGGGGCGGCCCATCACCTCCTCCCGCGGGAGGCCGGTCATCTCCGCCAGGGCGGGGTTCCACTCCGTGACGAGGCCCTGGCCGTCGGTGAGGACCAGGCCGCTCACCGACTGTTCCACGATGGCGCGGAAGCGGGCCTCGCTGGCGCGGAGGGCCTCTTCGGCGCGTTGGCGTTCGGCCAGTTCGGCCCGAAGGGCGCGGTGCAACCGCGCGTTTTCCAGGGCCGTGGCAGCCTGGGCAGCGAAAGCCTGGAGGACGGGCAGGGCAGCCCGGAAGGCCCCCGGCTGTAGGCCGTAGAAGTAGAGCACCCCCAGGACGTGGCCGCCGGCCACCAGGGGCAGCCCCGCGGCCGAACGGATGCCGGCGGCCACGATGGCTGGGTTGGCCGTTTCGGGCGCGCCCTCGCCCTGGGAGGGGTGGACGCGGCCCTCCTCGTCCACGTCGTCCACGAGCATGGTCTGCCCGGTGCGGGCGATCCACTGGGTGAAGCCCTCCTCCCGCGGCACGGCATGGGCCAGGGTGCCACGGGGCAGGTCGGTCACCCGCTGGACTGGGCGGCCCGCGTCGTCCACCAGGGTCACGGCCACATGGTCCGCCCCCGTGACCTCGCGGGCCAGGGAGACGATGCGGGAGAGGACCTCTTCTACTTCCAGGGAGGAGGCCAGGAGGTGGGCCGTCTCGGCCAGGGCCTGCCACAAGTCCGTCTCGCGCTGCAGGGTCTCCTCGGCCCTCCCGCGCTCGGCCAGGGTCGTGCGCACGTGGACCTCTTCGCCGAAGGCCACCAGGGGGTGGACCCGCACCATCTGTAAGAGGGTCTTGCAGTCAAACCGCCGCCGGTCGTACTGGCAGAGGGCCACGCAGGTCCCCTGGCGGAAGAAGTCGTCCAGCCGGGCCTCGTACTCCAGCAGGCGCTCGCTGCCCGGCGCTCCCCACAGGGCCCAGGCCATCTCCCCGGTGACCCGCAGCGCGGTGTACCCTTCGGCGAGGGCCTCCCGGGCCAGATCCTCCAGCCGGGCGATCGTGCGTTGGGGGTCAAAGGAGCCGCCCTCCAGGTAGACGTCCTGGGCGGCGAGGAAGACGAGTTGGCCCCGGGCGAGGTAGGGGTCGGGGTCCACGCCATCCTCCCGCAGGGAGTCCAGAAGGGGTTCCACCTCGTGGGTTTCGGCGATGTAGACCACCTTCTCCCCCCGTTCCAGCCCCTGCCGCAGGAAGGCGGTGAGCACGGCGCGGTGTTCCGCCTCCATCTCGTAGATGAAAGCGCCGTGATCGCCTGGCCGCAGCCCCCCGAGGAACGAGGGCACGACTTGGTCCTTGTCTCTCCTTTCGTGAGACATGTCCGTTCCCCCCGATGAAGAAGGCTCGCGCGAGGCAAGCCCCGCGCCGCTCCCCCCACGTGGACGCGGCGCTCGCAGGCCCTCAGCCGTCCCCCCGTGGCTGCTGGCCGCCCCGCCAGACCGTAGCGAGAAAGTTACCAATGTCAGACGCAAAGCGAGGCGCATTGTAGCAGAGAAGGGAGGGGATGTCAACCGTGATGAGACGCGATTTTGACCTCACCTACCCCCCAACCCCCTCCCTCTCCATCAGCGGATGGAGAGGGAGGGGGTGGCCGAAGGCCAGGGGGTGGGTGAGGCGTGTAGGGACGAGGCATGCCTTCGCCCCCCTGGGCCGTCCCCGCGGTGGACGGCGTCGGCGCAGGCCGACGCCG
>DAOTYM010000369.1:0-4036 GCA_034434775.1 Anaerolineae bacterium
CCAGGTCCGAGCCTGGGTGGCCGTTGGGAACGCGGCTTCCCAGCGCGCCTTTGCCGCCACGGGCTTCCAGCCCCTCCCCACGTCCTGCGAACTGTGGGCTTACGCCATCCGCGGCCTCCAGCCCCGCCCTTCCGACCGGGCCTGGCCGGACATCTTCCCTGTGGAGACGCCCGAGGCGGCGCGCGCCTGGGCTGAGGGCCACGGCGGCCGGGTGGAGGCCCTCGCAGCGCGCCTCCTGCACCTGCGGCAGGCCGGCGTGGTCGCCTGGCTCGCGGGCCGGGAGGCAGGGGTGCTGGCCCTCCCCGTGCAGACCCTGCACTACCGCGGCCTGTGGCTGGAGGACCTCTGGGCGCGGGGCCCCTGGCACCCGGCGGTGCCCGCGCTCCTCTTCCGCGCCGTGGAGGAGGCCAAGGGGCAGGCGATGGACGAGGTGGGGTTCATGCTCCCGGCGGGAGCGCCCTGGCGGGAGGCCCTGCCGACGCAAGGGTACGGCCTTGTGGGGACCTACCGCGAGTATCGCCGCCCCCGCGCGGTTTCCCCTCTTGCGCAAGCCTGAGGGCACCCCGAGCGAAGCAACCTCCTAGACCAGCACCACCGCGATGCCCACCAGGGCCAGGACCATCCCCAGGACCGTCGTCGGGCCTGGGACCTCCCCCAGCAAGAGGGCGCTGAGGAGGACGCCCCCGGTCACCTCCTGCGTGGCGATGAGGTTGACGTACGCGGCGTGGGTGCGGCGCAGGGCGGCGTTGTAAAGGGTGTGGCCCAGGGCCAGGGGGAAGACCCCCAGGGCCACCACCGAAAGGACCTGGGGCAGGCCCCACCCCTCCGAGCGGCTGAAGAGGGCGGCCGGCGTGAGCCACACCGCCGCCATGCCGTAGAGGGCGAAGGCGTAGGTCAGGAGGGGATAGCGAGTGCGCTGGGACCGCCCCGCCACGGAGTAGAAACCGAAGGCCACCGCCGAGCCCAACGCCAGGAGGTCCCCGAAGGCCATCCGGGGCGAGAACTGGGGCTCAAACCCAGCCAGCACCCCCACCCCCACCACCGTCAGCAGGACGCCCAGGTACTTCCGCCGCGCCAGGGGCTCCTTCAGGAAGAGGGCTGAGAAGAGGGCGACGAACAGGGGGGCCGTGTAGGTCAAGGTCAGGGAGTGGGCCACCGTGGTGTAGCCCAGCGAGGCGATGTAGCACCAGAAGTGCAGGGCCGTCACCAGGCCGAAGAGGGCAAAGCGTGGGAGGTCCCGCCAGGTCAGCTGCGGCCGCTCCCCTCGCAGGAGCATGAGGGCCAGGACGGCGAGGGCCGCCGTCCCCAGGCGCCCCCAGGCGATCTCCCACCCCGAAAGGGGGGCGCTCCAGCGGACCAGGACCGGGCTCGTGGAAAAGAAGAGCACGGCCACGGCCACCAGGGCCAGGCCGCGCCCTGTATCGGCCTCTCCCTCTGGCGTCATAGCCCCCTAGTCCCAGCGTGCAGGAGGGATGAAGGGCCCGCCGGCCAGGTGGGACCGAGGCCCGCAGGGAAACTCCCCCGCCAGGAAAGGGGCGTAGGGGTGGGCGTGGGAGGCTCTGGCTGGGGCAGGGCCACGATGATCAGGGAGAGGACCATGCTCAGCACCACCAACAGGCCCAGGATCCAGAAGAGGAGTTGGGCCTTGCTGCGGCGGACCCTCCCCCACCAGCTCAGTTTGCGGGGTGGTCTGCTCCTGGACACTGCCAACCCTCGGGGCAAGGGCGCTGGGTGGAGGGGCGCAAGGGAGTTGCGCCCCTCCGGTTGCGCCCGTCACTTTGGCATGGCCTTCAGGGCGTTGTAGACGGGCATCGGCCTCCAGGCCTCGTCCACGATGCCCCACTGGGCCATTTCCGAGCCCGGCGCTACCACCTTGAAGTTCAGGTTCCACAGGAACATCACGCCGACCCAGCCCCACTGCTTGCCCATCTGGAAGGCTTTGACCGTGAACTGGGCCTGCTCTTCCAGGGTGTTGTCGGCCGCGTACTCGTAGTTCTTGACCGGCGTGGGGCTGGAGGCCCAGCCGAACTCCGTGGGCCAGATGGTCTTGTTCCCATCGCCGTACTTGACCATGATGTTGCGGTACCCTTCCATCGTGCCCTTGAAGGACCAGGAGTGGTGCTTGTTGTCGGAGGGCCCGCGGAAGATGGCCGTGGGGTCGCTCCAGGTCTGCCAGTCGGCGTCGGGCGGCACGTTGTAGCCGCTGGGGTGCGCGCCCACGGCGTCGCAGTAGTTCTTGAGCCCGGCCTGGTACATCTGCTCCAGGTAGATGAAGTCGTCTACGGCCCAGGGCGGCGGCGCACCGGTGGGGGTCAGGGCTCCGCTCACCACGATGGCGTTGGGGTCCTGCGCCTTGATGGCCCGGTAGGCCGCGGCCAGGATCTGGACGTAGCGGCCGGCGTCAAAGGGCTCGCGGCCCCACTCGTAGTCCATGTTCTGCTCGTTCCAGATCTCGTAGGCGTGGACGCGCCCCTTGTACCGCGCCGCCATGGCCCCGATGAAGTCCGCGTAGTCCTGGGGGTTGGCCGGCGGGCCTTCCACGCTGAAGTCGCTGGTGGGCGAGCGGGCCCACTTGGGCGCCTTCACCACGCTCAGGAGGACCTTGACCCCGGCGGCGTTGGCCTGGTCCACCAGGTAGTCAATGGCCCCCCAGTTGTACTGGCCCTTGGCCGGCTCGTGGCGGAACCACTCCACCTGCTGCTTGACCCAGCCGAAGCCCAGGTCCTTGATGGCCGCCATGACCATCGGGGCCTGGTCGTTGTCAATCATGTGGGCCTGGAGGCCGTAGCCGAAGCCGGGGTTGGGCGGCGGCGGGGCTGGTGCCTGGGGTGGCTGCGTGGGTTTGGGCTGCGGCTTGGGCGTGGCCTGCGGCGCCGGGGTGGGCGTGGCCGGCCTCGGCGTCGGGGTGGGGGGCACCGGGGTCGGCGTGGGCGTGGCGGTGGGCACGGGCGTGGGCGTGGCCACGATCAGCCGGGCCACGCTCTGGTCGGCGAAGGTCTTCCCGCCATCCACGGAGAGCATCGCCAGGATGGTGTACTCCCCAGGGGCGGGTGCGACCACTACATACCGGGGGTCGGAGAGGCTGGCCGTGCTCTGGGCCACAGGCTGCCCCGAGGCGTCCCGCACTTCCCAGCGCACGGTGAACTCCGTCCGGGTCTCCGGGGTGCCGGCGCTGCTGTAGGCCTGCAGGGCCTGCCACACCTGGCTATCCTGCTCGTCCACCAAGAGGTGCTGCAGGGCCACTCCCCGCAGGTTGAAGGACGAAGCCAGCCGCAGTTTCTTGGCCAGGCTGGTCGCGCTCTCCACCCAGACCACGCGCGGCCGTCCATCGTCGCCGGTGTAGGCGTACCAGTAGAGGCCGGAGGGCTCGTCAAACTGCACCCCGCCCGTCTCCACGGCTCCCTTGAGCGAAAGGGGGACTTCCTCGCCCGGGTTGATGACCGGCCTATCTGTGGGCCCCACGATCTGCGCCAGGGGGGCCAGGGCGTCGGCCAGGGGCAGGTCCACCAGCACGTTCTCCGTCTGCTCCAGGCTGCGGGTGGAGAAGGAAAGTTGCAACTTGTAGCGGTTCACCTCCCCCACCGCCCAGGTGAGGAGCGCCTCTGCCTGCCCGCCGGGGCGGTAGGCCCGCGGGTCCAGCGGGCCGGGGACCTTCACCAAGTCCGCTGCCCGGCCCAGGGCCCGCCAATCGTAGGCCCCGGTCTCCCAGCGGTCCTCGGCGATCTGCACGGGGTGGCCCACGGTGATGCTGAGGACCTTGCCGTACTGGTGCAGCCGGTCCGCCAGGATGTTCACGAAGTCGGTGAACTCCTGGCGCAGGTCGGGGCTGATGTCCAGGTAGGCCACGTTGATGCCCGACCAGAGGTTCCGCGCCACCAGGTCGGCCAGGGCCTCGGCGTGGCGGCGGCGCGCCCCGGGGTCCACCAGGAGGTTGTCCACCAGGTCCGAGCGCACCACGCCATCCGGGCCCCAGTTGGCGATGGTGGGGATGATGGCGAAGGAGGCCATCTCGGCCTGCGGGGGGAGGACAGGCCCC
>DAOTYM010000370.1:0-1958 GCA_034434775.1 Anaerolineae bacterium
TCCCCAGGACGCGCGCCCCTCCCAGGTCCCGGTTCTGGCAGGCGGCCACGTTGGCCACCGCGGCCAGGATGTCCTCCGTCTTCGCGGCCACGGTGGTGGGCAGGAAACTGGTCACCCCGTGGCGGGCGAGGAACCGGGCCATCCCCTCCAGGGCCTCGGGGGTGGCGTCCATGGTGTCGTGCCCCGCCGCCCCGTGGATGTGGATGTCCACGAAGCCGGGCACCACCAGGAACCCTGCGGCGTGGATCTGCTCGGCCTCGCCGAGGTCAGGAGCCGGACCCTCCAAGACCGCGGCGATCCGCTCGCCCTACACTACCACGGTCCCCGGGTCCAGGACCCGCCAGGGCGTGAGCACCCGGCCTCCTGTGACCGCAGTCCGGTGCCCGAGGCCCTCGCCTCTCCCTTGAGACGATCCCCCCATCTCCTCCAGCCCCCTTCGCCTCAGGCCGGACAGGCCCCCGGCCTGCCACGCTGGACGTGCAGTGCTCTTGCTACGGTTGGAGGGGGAGCGCGACCGGCGCGCCCACCTCCAGGGAGCGCTGGGCGGCCAGCGCGATCTCCAGGGAGCGCCGCCCATCCTGGCCGGTGACCAGAGGCTCCCTGCCCTCCAGGATGCAGGTGAAGAAGTGCTCCAGTTCCTCCTTCACCGCGCCGGCCAGCCGGCCCTGGACCTGGGGCCAGTGGCGGGTGTCGGGGAACTTCCACCCTTCCCGGTCGCACCCCCGCAGGTCCATGGGCGTGAAGTTCAGGTTAACCACCCCTTCGGTGCCGATGACGTTCATCTGCACGTCGCCGAAGCCGCCCCACTCCTGCGGGCGCTGCCAGGCGGCCCATGTCTCCGGCAGGCCCCAGCCCGACTCCACCACGCCCAACGCGCCGTCGGCGAACTCCATCTGGGTCCAGGTGTAGTCGTGGACGCCCAGTTCCTCCCAGACCCGGCCGCGCAGGCCCCGGGCGTGGACCCGCGCGATGGGCACGGGGTGGTACCAGAGGATCTGATCTATGTCGTGGACGGCCAGGTAGGTGAGGACGGAGCACCGCCCGCCCAGGCGACGGGCCTCCCGGATGCCTGCGTTGCGGCGGGCGTAGGCGGAGAGGAACCGGCCGATGCTCCCCTCGGCCACAGCCGCCTGGATCAGGGCGTAGGCCGGCTCAAAACGCAGGATGTAGCCGGTCATCAGCGTGGTGCCGGCCTGGGCGCAGGCTTCCAGGATGGCGTCGGCATCCTCCAGGGTGGTGGCGAGGGGCTTTTCCACCAGGAGGTGGCAGCCAGCCTGGGCCGCGGCCACGGCGGGCTCCCGGTGGTGCATCTCCGGTGTGGCCACGATGACGGCCACCGGCCGCTCCCGGGCGAGCATCGTCTCGTAGTCGCGGTAGGCCGGGGCGTTGCACTCGCGGGCCAGGGCCTGGGCCCTGGCTTCGTCCAGGTCGGCCACGCCGACGCAGCGGGCGTAGGGGAGCGCGGCGCCCACGCGGGCCAGGTTCCGCCCCATAAAGCCCGCGCCGATGACGGCAAAGGTGAGGTCTGCCATGGCGGTGCGCCTTGTCTACAGTTTTTTCGCCAGCCAGCGGACGGCCTGGCGCCAGAACTGGCCATAGTATTTCCAGGGCTGGAAGTAGGCCGCCCAGTGGGGCTATCCACGTCCGAGAAACGCTTTAACTTGTTCCAGGTCAGGCTGTCCTGCCACTCCTCCGACCTTTGTTGCCGAGAGAGACCCACATGCACATCCCATCTGCAGGCTTTCCAACAGGGATAGCCCGCTCAGATAGCCGTAGATAAACCCTGCGTCGAAACTGTCGCCCGCTCCAATTGTATCTGCTACCTTGACAGCAAAAGCCTCCGCCCTTGCGACCTGCTGGCCGGCTCTCGCCATGGCTCCCTCTGCGCCCAGTTTGATCGCCACGATAGGAATGCGGTGTGCCAGTTCCGCCAGAGCGTCTTCAACCTCGGCTCTTCC
>DAOTYM010000371.1:0-5110 GCA_034434775.1 Anaerolineae bacterium
ACGGGATGCAGAACCCGCTTCCCGGAGGGTTTGCACCAGTAGCTGGATGGGAGGCGCCGTGATGTAGGGCGAAGCGATCAAGGCGTCTTTCCTGATGTTAGTCGCCCACCGCTCAAACTCTTTCTGCCACGGTCCGGGCAAGAATTCCACACTCACCGTGTCCCTCCAGGGGAGCCCGTGTGCCTGTTGGGCAGGTACCCCATCCCATTGAAGCGCTCCCTCACGCTGCCTTCCGCCGGCCCAGGCATTCCACGAAGGCGCAGTGCCGTTCGTACCCCAGTTTCTCGTAGACGCGGAGGGCCGGGGCGTTGCCCTCCTCCACGTCCAGGACGACCAGCAGCCCCCTCCCCAGCAGCTCCTCGGTGACGCGGCTCGTCACGACCGTGCCCAGCCCCTGGCCCCGGTAGCGGGGGTGGACGTAGACGTTCCCCACCGCTGCCACCCGCTGTACGTCCGAGACCAGGTGCGTCCCCGCTGCAGCAACCAGGCGCCCCAGGACCCGCACCCCGTAGAAGACGCCCTGCTCCAGCAGGTCCGGGGTGAAGGACTCCGCGTCGCCCGTGGCGTAGAGCTCCTCCAGGTCCCCCAGGTCGGCCATGCCCAGCCGCTCGGCCGGCCCTTCCACCGGCCGGAACCACCCCGCCCGCACCACCATGCGCCACATCCGCTTCTTCGGCCCCAGGGCGTAGAACCCCTCCACCGCTGGCAGGTGCTCCTCCAGGCAGTTGAAGCAGGCCTCCGGGGCCCGCTGCGCCGTCCCCAGGATGAGGGCCAGGCCCCGCACATCCCCAAAGGTCTCCAAGGGGTGGGGCGAAAGCCCCCGGTAGAGGTGCGTCAGGGCCACTGGCTCCCCGTCCAGGTAGGCCGCGGCCCACTCCGCCTGCGGGAAGAAGCGCGGGTCCAGGTCGCCCAGGGCATAGGCCCCGTAGACTGGGTCCCGGGCCAGGATGGCCCCGATGGCCTCCCGTTCCTCAAGCCGGTGCACCTCCCACCGCGGTCCCCCCATAGCCTTCCCCCTCTGGCCGCCTGGGGCGTCAGCGGAGCAGGGCAGCCACCTCCTCCGTCTCCCCAAACACCTCCTGATAGCGGCGGACGAACTCCTCCAAGGTGTACACATGGTTCTGGGTGCCGGGCTCCTCCAGGACGTAGGTGGCAGCCAGGCTGGCCATGCGGCCGGTGATCTCCCACGGCACCTCCCGCAGCATCCCCTTGAGGATGCCGGCCCGGTAGGCGTCGCCCACGCCGGTGGGGTCCACCAGGCGGCGCGGCGGGACGGCCGGGATGGCGATGGGCTCTTCCCCACGGGGCACGATGGTGGACCCCTTCTCCCCCTCGGTGATGATGGTCACTTTGGCCAAGCGCAGGAGGTCCTCCTCCGGGAGGCCCGTCTTGCGGCACATCATCCCGAACTCGTAGTCGTTGACCACCAGGACCTCGGCTCCCCGGGCCCCTTCCACCAGGTCCTTCCCCTCCAGGCGGACGATCTGCTGGCTGGGGTCGTAGACGTAGGGAATGCCCAGTTCCTGGCACTCCCGGACGTACTTGACCATGGCGCGGGGGTCGTTGGGCGAGATGACAGCGATGGTGATCTCCCGCGGGTTCAGGTCCCGGAAGGAAAGTTGGTGCGCGTAGGCCATGGCCCCGGTGTAGAAACTGGCGATCTGGTTGTTGTCCAGGTCCGTGCTGACGAAGAAAGAAGCGGTGAACTCGCCGGGGATCTCCACGATGCCGGACGTGTCCACCCCCTTGCTCTCCAGCCATTCCCGGTACTCGCCGAAGTCCTGGCCGGCGGTGGCCATGATGCAGGGGCGCTCGCCCAAGAGGGCCAGGTTGTAGGCGATGTTGCTGGCGCACCCCCCGCGCTGTTTGCGCATGGAGTCCACCAGGAAACTCAGGCTGACGTGCTCAATCTTCTCCGGCAGGATGTGGTCCTTGAACCGCCCAGGGAAGGACATCAAGTAGTCGTAGGCCAGGGAGCCGGTGATGACGATGGACACTTCCCCTTCTCCTCGCTGTGCGTTTCACTCCCAAAGCCGCCCTTCCACGGCCCGCCGCAGGTTGAGGCGGAAGGGCGGATAGACGATTCCGTTCTCGGTGATGATGCCCGTCAGGTAGCGGTGGGGGGTCACGTCAAAGGCCGGGTTGAAGACTGGCACCCCCTCCGGCGCGATGCGCACGCCGTCTATCTCCGTCACCTCCCGGGGATCCCGCTCCTCAATGGGGATGTCGTCCCCGGTGGGGATGTTCAGGTCCACGGTGGAGATGGGCGAGACGGAGTAGCAGGGGATGCCGTTCTCCCGGGCCAGGACCGCCAGTTTGTAACTGCCGACCTTGTTGGCCACGTCGCCGTTGGCCGCCACCCGGTCCGCGCCGAAGAGGACCAGGTCCACCTGCCCCGTGCGCATGAGGTGCCCGGCGGCGTTGTCGGCGATGAGGGTCATGGGGATGCCGTCCCGCATCAACTCCCAGGCGGTGAGCCGCGCCCCCTGGAGGCGCGGGCGGGTCTCGTCCACCCAGACGTGCACCCGCTTGCCCGCTTCCACCGCAGCGCGGATGACGCCCAGGACCGTGCCGTAGTCCACGGTGGCCAGGGAGCCAGCGTTGCAGTGGGTGAGGATGCGGGCGCCATCTTCCACCACCTGCGCCCCGATGCGCCCCATGCGGCGGTTGACCTCCACGTCCTCGTCCGCCAGGCGCTGGGCCTCCTCCTCCACGGTGCGGACCACCTCCTCCACCGACCCTCCCGGGGCTTCCCGGGCGCGGCGGAGCATCCGCTCCACAGCCCAGAAGAGGTTGGCCGCGGTGGGGCGGGCAGCGCGCAGCACCTCCGCCGCCCGCTCCAGGTCCGCCAGAAGGCCCTGGACCGTGGCGGCGCGGCTCCTGCGGGCGGCCAGGGCCATGCCGAAGGCTGCCGCGGCGCCGATGGCTGGCGCGCCCCGCACCACCATCTCCCGGATGGCCTGGGCCACCTCCTGGGGGTCCCGGTACTCCACCACCTGGAGTTCCAGGGGCAGTTTGCGTTGGTCAATCATGGCGACGACGCCGTCGCGGTACTCCACGGTGCGCATGCCGCGCTCCTCCTGAGCAAAAAAACGCCCTCCAAGAGGAGGGCACACATGAACTCGTGGCACCACCTCTCATCTTCCAGGCACGGGCCTTCAAGCCCACGCCTGCCGGAATTGGCACCGACGCTGGCTCCGTACCCTCCGCACGCCCTTGGGCGGAAGCGGTCACCAGCCGGTTGCCGGGGCTTCACAGGGCCGGTCCCTCCACCCCTCTGGATAAGAGTGTCCAGCAATCCGTATGCGGTTGTCTGGTGCCATAGTAGCACGGGAAGAGAGTTTTGTCAAATGCGCGCTGCGTCAGGAGGGGCGGTCCATGAACTGCCCCTGTGCGGGCCTCTTGCGGTTTGGACATCCGGCGGCTTTCCGCATATAATTGGCCGGAACGCGTTTGAACCACCAGGGGAGGTGCCGGTGTCTGGCGATCCCTTTGCCCGCGCTGTCCGCTTCTACGACCTGGATGAAGGCCGCTTCACCGAGGACCTGGGCCTCTACGTGGGGCTTGCGGAGCGCTGGGGCGGACCGATCCTGGAACTGGGGTGCGGGACCGGGCGCGTCCTGGCCGCACTGGCGGCAGCCGGCTACCACGTGGTGGGCCTGGACCGCTCAGAGGCCATGCTGGCGGCGGCCCGGGAACGCCTGGCCCGCCGCGGCCTCCTGGCACAGGCCCGCCTGGTCCCCGGGGATATGCGGCACTTCGCCCTGGAAGAGCGGTTCGCCTGGGCCTTCTGCGCCATGAACTCCCTCATGCACCTGACCTCCCTAGAGGACCAACTGGCCACCCTGGAAGCAGCCCACCGTCACCTGCGCCCAGGCGGCTACCTGGTCCTGGACCTGACCAACCCCGACCCCGGCTGGCTCCTGGAGCCAGGGGAGAAGATCGTCCGCGTGGGGGTCCTGGAGGACCCGGAGACCGGCACCGTGGTGGTGCGGCAGGTCCTCCAGCGGGCTGACCCCCTGCGCCAAGTGTTGGACCTCGTCTACATCTACGACGAAGTGGACCCGGAAGGGAGGGTGCGCCGGGTCCTCCTTCCGCTCCGCCTGCGGTACCTGTTCCCAGCGGAGGCCCGGCTCCTGCTGGAGCGGGCCGGCTTCGCTGTGGAGGCCGTCTATGGCTCCTACGAGATGGAGCCCTTTGACGCCACCGGGGACCGCATGATCTTCGTCTGTCGCTCCCGCTGAAGGGGGACTGTGCCGAGGAGGAGAGAGGTGGGAGAGGAGTTCGCTTTGGGGAACGAGGGGACGCCAGAGCAGGTGACGCGCCTGGGCCAACTGGGCAAGGACCTGGAAGCCCTGGCCCAGGCGGTGGGGGCCCAGGTGGAAGCCCTCCAGGCAGTGGGGCAGGCGCGCAAAGGGGGTGGCGCCGGTTTCAACGCCGAGGCCCTTGCGGAGGCGGCTTCCCGCCTGGCCGCCCTGGCTCAGCGCCTCCAGCGGACCTCCGCCAGCCTGCAGGAAGAGGTCCTGCGGCAGTCCCGCGAGCACGAGCGCTTCACCGCCCTCTACGATATCAGCCGCGTCCTCAACTCCACCTTGGACCTGGACGAACTCCTGGACCTGGTGATGGATATCGTCATCCGCACCACCCGGGCGGAGCGGGGGTTCCTGATGCTGCGGGACCGGGAGACGGGACAACTGCGGTTCCAGGTGGCCCGCAACATGAGCCAGGAGACCATCGCTGGCCCTTCCTTTGAAATCAGCCGCAGCGTGGTGGAACGGGTGGCGAGGCACGGCGAGGTGGTCCTGACCACCAACGCCCAGGAAGACCCCCGCTTCAAGGCCCAGGCCAGCGTGGTCAGTTACGCCCTGCGCTCCATCCTCTGCGTGCCCCTCCGCGTGCGGGAGGAGATCACCGGCGTCATCTACGTGGACAACCGCGTCAAGGCCGGCCTCTTCTCGCCCGGGGACCGGGAGTTCCTCTCCGCCTTCGCCAACCAGGCGGCCGTGGCCATTGAGAACGCCCGCCTCTTCGGCGAGCAGCGCAAGGCCCTGGAGCAGATCACCCGCCTGAAGGACCTCCTGGACAACGTTCTGGCCTCCATAGCCAGCGG
>DAOTYM010000372.1:0-5996 GCA_034434775.1 Anaerolineae bacterium
CCTCAAATGCCCGTCCAAGTACGAGGAAGCGGCGACGGCTGAGGCCCAGGGGAGGTAACAGCGCGCTATGGCGGACATCGGCTACGCGGCTATCCTCCTCACCCTGGCGACTTCCCTATACGCTGCCCTCGCCTACCTCCTGGGCGAGCGGCACGGCGCGCCCGAACTCCTGGAAAGCGCGCGCAACGCCGTGTGGACCTCGGCAGCCCTGGCGACGGTGGCCTCGGGGGCCCTCCTCTACCTCCTGGAGCGGCGGGACTTCTCCATCCGCTATGTGTACGAGCACACCAGCACCTTCCAGCCCGCGCTCTACAACCTCTCGGCCTTCTGGGCCGGTCAGGAGGGCTCCCTGCTCCTCTGGTTGTGGCTCCTGGGCCTCTTCGCCCTCACCGTGTTTGTGAGCCGCCGCCCCTTCCTCCAGGACCTCAAGCCGGTGGCCCTGGCGGTGGTGTCGGCCACGCAGGCCCTCTTCGCCCTGCTCCTCCTCACCTTTTCCAACCCCTTCGCCCGCCTCGCCGTGCCCCAGAGGGAAGGGTTCGGCCTGAACCCCCTCCTGCAGAACATCGGCATGGTCCTCCACCCGCCGGTGGTCTTCGTGGGGTACGCCGGGTTCACCCTCCCCTTCGCCCTGGCCGTGGCGGCCCTGGTGAAAGGCCGCTTCACCCGCCAGTGGGCCCGGGAGGTCCGGCCGTGGCTCCTGACCGCGTGGCTGTTCCTGGGGGTGGGGATCGTCATCGGTGGCTGGTGGGCCTACCAGGAACTGGGCTGGGGTGGCTACTGGGGCTGGGACCCGGTGGAGAACTCCTCGCTGGTGCCGTGGCTGGTGGCCACCGCCGCGCTGCACGCCAGCATCGTGCAGGAACGGCGGGGCGGGTTCCTCAACTGGAACGCGGTGCTCGTCGCCCTCAGTTTCGTGCTCTGCCTCTTCGCCACCTTCGTCACCCGCTCCGGGGTGATCCAGTCCGTGCACGCCTTCGGCGGCTCGGCGGAAGCGTGGGTGTTCGCCGCCTTCATCCTCGGCAGCCTGGGCCTGATGGCCTGGCTCCTCGTCCGACACCAGCGCGACCTGGAAGCCCCGGACGTGGTGGAGAGCCTGGCCTCCCGGGAAGGCGGCTTCCTCTTCACCGTGCTCCTGTTTGTGGGCCTGGGGGCGGCCGTGTTCCTGGGCACGGTCTACCCGGCCCTGGTGGAACTCCTGCGCGGCCAGGAGGTGGCCCTGGGCGCTTCGTTCTACAACCGGGTCTTCGGACCGTTGGCCCTCTTGCTCCTCCTGCTCCTGGGGGTGTGTCCGGCCCTGCTGTGGCGGCGCACCGAGGGGCGCGCCCTCCTCGCGCGCCTCTGGCCAGGGGGAGCGGGCGCGGTGCTGGCTTTGGCCGCAGCCCTGACCCTGGGGGCCCGCGAGGCCGTGGCCCTGGTGGGGTTCGCCGCCGTGGGGTTCGCGGCGGGGACGGTCCTGGACGACCTCCTGCGGGCCGCGGCCGTCCGGAGGGAAGGGCAGGTCCCCCGCCGGGTGGACCGGCGCCGGCTCGGCGCGCACCTGGTGCACTTGGGCGTGCTCCTCATGGCCGCCGGCATCGTCGGCTCCTCGGTGTACAAGACGGAGCACCAAGTGGTCCTGCTCCCAGGGGAGGAGGTTTCCGTCGCGGGCTACACCCTGCAGTACGTGCAGCCCCTCCGCGGCACGGACCAGGCCAAGCAACGCGCCGCCGTGGAACTGACCCTCTCCCAGGGTGGGAAAGCCCTGGGGACCCTCACCCCGGAGCGGAACTTCTACTGGAACGTGGGCCAGGTGGTGACGGAGGTGGCCCTGCGCTCCTCGTGGAAGGAGGACCTGTACGTGGTCCTCGCAGCCCTGCAGGAGGACGGCATGGCGACGCTCCAGGTCCAGGTGGCACGGATGGTCCAGTGGATCTGGGCCGGCGGGTTCATGCTCCTGGCGGGGACCTTGGTGGGCCTGTGGCCGGGCAGGCGGGCCGCGTCCATCCCAGTGGAGGCAGCGAGGGGCCGCCGTGAGGCCCTGGCGGAGGAAGGGTGACCATGCTCTGGACCTGGTTTGTGGTGGGGGCGATGTTCGTGGGCGTGGTGGCGGCCCTGGGGTATCCCCTGCTGCGGCCGCGCGGCCGGCGCGCGCCCGCCGGGCAGGCGGAGGACCTGGACGCGTGGATTGAGGAAGCCGTGCGGGCCCGCCGGCGAAGGGCTCCAGCGGCACCCCACGGAGAGGTGGGCACGGCGGTGAGGCCCTGCCCCCGCTGCGGCGCGGCGCCAAGGCCCGGCGACCGCTTCTGCCGCCAGTGCGGCGCGCCCCTGACCCGCTCTTGCCCGCGCTGCGGCACCCCTTACGAAGAGGGAGACCGCTTCTGCGTCCAGTGCGGCAGCCCCCTGGGGAGCGTGGACGGATGAGGCAGAAGCCCTCGTGGGTTGCTGTGGCGTGCCTGGCCCTGCTCCTCGGGGTGGCCGCCCCTGTGTGGGCCGGCGAGGGGCGCATCGGCGGCCGGGTGGAACGCGCGGCCTCTGGGCAGCCCGTGGAGGGGGTCACAGTCGTCCTCCACGCCTTCAGCGGGATGAAAGAAGAAGAGGCCGGACGGGCCGTCACCGGTCCAGACGGGGCCTTCCAGTTCTCCGCGACGTACGACGAGGGGAAGGTCTTCTGGGTGAGCGTGGAGTACGAGGGCGTCCGCTACACCTCGGACCTCCTGCGCCTCACGGACGCACAGCCAGAGGCGACGGCGGTGCTCCAGGTCTACGAGACCACGGCGAGCCCTGAGCATATCCGGATCGCGCGAGGGCACTTCATCGTGGAGTTCGCGGAAGGCGCGGTGCATGTGGCGGAACTCTACGTCATCAGCAACGGAGGTCAGGCAACCTTCGTGGGGGACGAGCAGGGCCGCACCCTCCAGTTCCTGCTGCCCCCCGGGGCCACGGACGTGATGGTGGACGACGCGCCCCCCGGCGGCCAGTTCGTGCAGGAGGGCGACGTCCTCTGGGACACCGCCCCCGTCCCGCCAGGGGAGTCCACCGTCCAGCACATCGTGGACTACCTCCTGCCCTACGACCCGGACCGCGGCCTGGACCTGGTGCGGTCGTACGCCTACCCTGCCCTCCAGGTGAACCTGATGGTCCCGCAGGTCGGCGTGGACGTGGAGAGCGACCTGGAGTTCATGGGCACCGTGGGGACCGAGCGGACCTACCTGGTCTGGCGCGGCACCTCTCTGGCGCCGGGGCAGGCCTGGTCCGTGCGCTTCCGAGGGAGGCCTGAGGCGGGCGCAGCGGAAGCCAGCGGGAAGGCCGCCGCCTCTCCCGCCGGACCCCCGGGGCTCCTCGTGGCCTTCGGCGGCCTGGCCCTCCTCGTGCTGGGGGCGTTCCTCTTCGTCGGCCTGCGGGGCCGGGGGCGGGCCCGGGAGGACCCGGAGCGCCTCCTGGATGCCATCGCCCGTCTGGACGAAGCCTATGAGGATGGCGAACTGGACGAGGCAACCTACCGGGAGCGGCGGGCGGCCCTCAAGGAGGCGCTGGCGCGCCAGGTGGCGCGGGACCGCAGGGGTGGGCCATGATTGAAGCACGCGGGATCGTCAAGGCCTTCGGCGACCACGTGGTGCTGCGGGGCCTGGATCTGACGGTCGCGGAGGGGGAGTTCCTGGCCCTGGTCGGCCCCAACGGCGCAGGCAAGACGACCCTCATGCGCATCCTGGCGACCCTCTCGCGCCCCACGCGGGGCCAGGCCCGCATCGCCGGGCTGGACCTCCGCACCCAGGGCCAGGAAGTGCGGCGGCGGATCGGCCTCGTGTCGCACCAGCCCCTCCTCTACGGTGACCTTTCGGCGGAGGAGAACCTGCGCTTCTACGCCCGCCTCTACGGTCTGCGGGACGCGGACCAGCGCATCCACGCGCTCCTGGAGCAGGTGGGGCTTGGGGCCCAGCGGACAAGCCTGGTGCGCACCTTCTCCCGAGGGATGCAGCAGCGGCTGGCCATCGCCCGGGCCATCCTGCACGACCCGCCGGTCCTCCTCCTGGACGAGCCGGACACGGGCCTGGACCCCCACGCTGCGGAACGGTTGCAGGCGCTGCTGGACGAACTGGCGACGCGGGGCCGCACGGTCCTCATGACCACCCACCAACTGGAGCGCGGCCTGCGGATGGCCAGCCGCATCGCCGTGCTGGCCGGCGGCCGCATCGCCTTTGAGGCCGCCACGGGCGCGCTGAGCCCTCAGGCCCTCCGCCGCCAGTACGACGAGGCGATCCTGGAGGCAGGGGCGAGATGAGGCCGCTCCGGCAGTTGGGGGCCATCGTCTGGAAGGACATCTCGGCGGAACTCAGGACCAAAGAGATGTTCAGTTCCATGTTCGTCTTCGTCTTCCTGGCCATCGTGGTCTTCAACTTCGCCTTTGAATTGCGGGTGGACAACGTCCGCCAGGTGGCGCCAGGCATCCTCTGGGTGGCCTTCAGTTTCGCCGGCGTCCTGGGCCTGAACCGCTCTTTCATCTTGGAGAAGGACCGCGGCTGCCTGGAGGGGTTGCTCCTCTCGCCCCTGGACCGGAGCCTGGTCTACTTCGCCAAGGTCCTGAGCAACCTGCTCTTCATGCTGGTGGTGGAGGCCCTGGCCCTGCCCATCTTCACCGCCCTCTTCAACCTGCCCCTCCTGCGGCTGGACCTGGGCCTGGTGGTCCTCCTGGGGACGCTGGGGTTTGCTGGCGTGGGGACTCTGTTCTCGGCCATGGTGGTGAACACGCGGGCACGGGAGGTCCTCCTGCCGGTGCTCCTCTTCCCCATCGTCACCCCGGTCCTCATCGCCTCGGTCAAACTGACGGGAGGCCTTCTGGACGGGGAGTCCCTCTCGGCGATGGGGCACTGGCTGCGCCTCCTGGGGGCCTTTGACGCCATCTTCCTGGCCGTCTCCTACATGACCTTTGACTACGTGGTGGAAGAGTGACAAAGGAGGTTGGAGGAGAAGTGAAAGGCGAGCGGTGGCTTTGGGTGCTGACGGTGCTGAGCCTCCTCCTGATGCTGGGGGCGGTCTTCATGGCCCTGGTGCAGGCCCCGCCCGCGGCCAACGTGCGCACGGAGACGGAACGCTACACCCAGCGCATCATCTACTTCCACGTGCCCAGCGCGTGGGTGGGCTTCCTGGCCTTCTTCGTGACCATGGTGGCGAGCGTGGGGTACCTGGTGCGCCGGGAGCGGGCCTGGGACGTGGTGGCCCTTTCTTCGGTGGAAGTAGGGGTGGCCTTCACCACCGCGGTCCTCGTCACCGGCTCCATCTGGGCCAAGACGGCGTGGAACACCTGGTGGACGTGGGACCCCCGCCTGACGACGTCGGCCATCACCTGGGTCATCTACCTGGCCTACCTGATGCTGCGCGGCGCGGTGGAAGACCCGGAGCAGGAAGCCCGCTTCGCCTCGGTCTACGGCATCGTGGGCTTCACCAGCGTGCCCATCACCTTCATGGCCATCCGCTGGTGGCGGACTATCCACCCGGTCCTCTTTGACACATCTGGCGCTGGGCTCTCGCCCAACATGCTGAGCGCCTTCCTCTTCTGCCTGGGCGCGTTCACCGTCCTCTACGGCACGCTCCTCTGGCACCGGGTGCGGCTGGAGTTCCTGGCGGACGAGGTGCGCGCCCTCCGCCGGCAACTGAACCTGTGAGGTCCAAGGAGGTTTGAGCGAGATGACCTATCTGGCTGCGGCCTATGCGGTCTTCTGGTTCCTCACCTTCGTCCTGGTCTTTTCCATGTTCCAGAGGCAGCGGAGCCTGAGCCGCCAGGTGGAAGACCTGCGGCGCGCGCTGGAAGAGCGGGAGGAGAAGGGCCGGGGATGAACCCAGAGCAGATCTCAGCGCTCCTGGCTGTGGCGGCGGGGTTGCTCTCGTTCCTCTCGCCGTGCGTGCTGCCCCTGGTGCCGGGGTTCATCGGCTACCTGGGAGGCACGTCGGTGCGCTCCGAGGAGCGTGTCCCCTGGTGGCGCACCTTCCTCCACGCGGCCAGTTTCGTGGCCGGCTTCAGC
>DAOTYM010000373.1:0-7852 GCA_034434775.1 Anaerolineae bacterium
ATTTCCCCCACCAAAGGGAGGCCCTCGGCCAGGCAGAAGGCTTCCACCTCCTGGGCGCGGACCGGGTTCAGGTCGGCCTTGTTCAGGCAGACCAGCACCGGCACGCCGAAATGGCGCGCTGTGCCCAAGACCCGGAAGAGGTCGTGCACCCCGGCGACCGTCGGCTCCGCCACCAGGAGGGCCAGGTCGGCCCCGGCCAGGGAGGCGATGACGGGGCACCCAATGCCCGGCGGACCGTCCACGAGGAGGAGGTCCCGGCCCTCGTCCAAGGCCAGGAGGCGGGCCTGCTGCTTGACCAGGGTCACCAACTTGCCGGAGTTCTCCTGCCCAGCGAAGAGGTGGGCATGGAAGAGAGGGCCGAAGCGCGTCTCCGAGCGAAACCAGAGCCCAGCCTGCTGCTCCTCCATGCGGATGGCCCCCGCCGGGCACTGGTAGAAGCAGGCTGCGCACCCCTCGCAGGCCAGCGCGTCAACCCGATATGCCTCTTCACCGGGGAGCACGGCGTCAAAGCGGCAGACTTGGGCACAGAGGCCGCAGGCAGTGCACGCCTGGGGATCAATGATGGCCCGCTGGCCACCCATGAAGGCGTGCTCTTCCCGCACTTCCGGGGAGAGGACCAGTTCCAGGTTGGCCGCGTCCACGTCGGCATCGGCCAGGACGAGGGAGAGTTCCTGCGAGGCCAGGTGGCCCAGGGCCGCGGCCACAGTGGTCTTGCCCGTCCCCCCTTTGCCGCTGAGGATGACCAGTTGTTTCATCAGTCCAGCCCCCGGAACCCTGGCTCTATGCCGGCTCCCTTCAGCGTGGTCTCCGGAGGCGAAAGCAGGTCCCGGAGCCGGAACCACAGGCAAGTCAACCAGAAGTCAAGGTCATCCACGGTTGGGGCCATGGCCGCTCCCTCCTTTCGCCAGGGAAGCAATCTGCCTGTAGAGCCGAAGGAAGGTCCTCTTGTAAGCCGGCAGGGCCTCCAGCAGGGTCCGGCCTTCGGAATAGGCTTCAGCCACGCGTCGGTCCAAGGGGATGCGCAGCAGGATGGGGATGCCCTCTTCCCGGCAGAAGGCGTCCACCCGGTCGTCTCCAACGTCATCCCGGTTGATGACCACGCCCACGGGGACGCCCAGTTCGTCCCGCGCCACCTGCACCGCCAGCCGCAGGTCGTGCAGGCCGAAGGGCGTCGGCTCGGTGACCATCAGGGCGAAGTCCGCCCCCCGCAGCGTCTCCACCACGGGGCAGGCGGTGCCCGGCGGCGCGTCCAGGACCGCCACGCCCTCGGAAGGGAGGAAACGCTGCTTGAGTTGCCGGATGACCGGGGTGGCCATGGCCTCGCCCACGTTCAAGACCCCGTGGGCGAAGCGGATGGCCCCAGCCCTCCCCTCCTCAAGGACGCCTGTGGGGTACAAGACCTCACGGATGGCTCCCTCGGGGCAGTTCCACGTGCAACTGCCACACCCGTGGCACAGTTCGCGGAAGACCAGCACCTTCCGCCCCACCACGGCGATGGCATGGTAGGCGCAGACCTCCGCGCACCGGCCGCAGGCGGTGCACTTGTCCATGTCCACCTGGGGGACGAGGATGCCCACCTCCTCCCGGCGCTCCAGGGATGGGTGGAGGAAAAGGTGTGCGTTGGGCTCCTCCACGTCGCAGTCCAAAAAGGTGAGAGGCGTTTGGGAGCCCTCAGCAGCCAGAGCCTGGACCAGGGCCACGGCCACCGTGGTCTTCCCGGTGCCTCCCTTGCCACTGGCAACAGCGATGATCATGGATGGCCTACACTCCTCGTGCAAGGGAGGCCCTGGGAGGCCGCCTGGCGCGAAGGACCTCAGGGGCCTCCCAGGGCGCACGTGAGGAAGGGAGGAACGCTACCCGCCTATTCCCGCGTCATGGGGGTGCCACACTTGGGGCAAACCTGTTGGTAGCAGGGCTGCCCGGCTTGGTGCGGCTCCCGGTGCCCGCAGTTGGGGCAGATGCAGAAACCGCCAGGCCCGGCTGCCTTCGGGCCGCCCATGCGGCCTGGGCCGCGGCCACCCCCGCGGCCCGCACCTCCGCCGCGGCCACTGCCGCCACCGCGACCAAAGAGCCTTCGCAGCATGCCTTCACCTCCTTTCGGCCAGGGGACTCATGGCCGGCCCCGCCGGCTGCGCTCCCTCCGGCGAAACCGCCAGCCTTTCCCCGCCAGGCGACCTCCCTCCGCGGTCTGGCCTCCCTGCGGTTGCAGCGCGTCCCACAAGCGGGGGACAAGCCGGGGCAGGACCTCCTGTGCGACAAAGACCAGAGCACCCCCCAGAGCGGGCAGCACCCTGGAGGTGCGAGAAGCAAGGGCGGTGGGCGCGGCCCCGGTCTGGACAATCTCACCTACAAAAGGCGTGGCAGCCGCCGGCAGGGTTTCCACGGCCACGAGGGCGCCTTGGGGGCAGGCGTCCACGCAGGCCCCACACCTGGTGCACCGGCTCTCGTCTATGGAGGCCACACGGTCCACCAGGGCGATGGCCCCCACCGGACAGACGCTCACGCAGGTCCCGCAGCCAGTGCAGGCCTCCTTCCGGACAGCGATTTCCTCCACCACTTCACCCCCTCGGCAGTGCCCAGGGACCGCCTCTCAGGGAGCCAAGGGCCCTACCCCAAGCGGCGCAGCCGCTCGTCCACCTCCCGCAGTTGTCGCTGGAGCATCTCCACCTCCTCCCGGAGGCGGCCGATTTCGTCTTTCTCGTACTCTCCCTCGGGAAGAACCTCGCCGTGCCCGTGCTCCACGCTCTCCCGACAGGGCGCAGCCCCCTGGAGCCTCCCGCCCAGGTACTGCTCCAGGGCCTGGCGGACGGTGCCCATGGCCCCCGTGACCGGCTCAATGCCGTACTGCCGGAAGAACTGGACGGCTCGTCCGCCCATGCCTCCCGTGAGCATCACCTCCACGCCCAGGCTGTGGATAAAGGCCGGCACTTGCCCAGGCTGGTGCTGGGCGTAGAAAGGGTTCTCCACCGTCCGGACCGTCCTCACCTGACCCCCTTCTACCTCCACGACGGCGAAGAAGGGGCAGCGTCCGAAGTGGGGGCTGACGATGCTGTCCAGCCCATTGGGTTCCTCTGCAGAAACGGCGATGCGCATGGGTTACTGGCCTCCCTTTTCCAGTTTCTCAATCCGCTCCATCACCTCGGCCAACTGCCGGCGCAGTTGGGCGGCGATGTCCCTGAGTTCCGTGAGTTCCTGTTCCCTCGGCGAAGCCGGGGCGCACGCGGATGCCTCTGGGCCTGGCGGAACCTGGCGCGCCCAGCCAGGACGGCCTGCGCCGCGCCCCATGCCCGCATGGGCCGGCGCGGTGGCCTGGTTCAGCGTCCGGAGTTCCCCCCGCTTGAAGGCTTCCACGGCCTGGCGGACCGTCCCTCCAGGCGAGAGGTACACTGGCACGCCTGCCGCCTGGAAGACCTGAAAGGCATTGGGGCCGACGTTGCCGGTGATCACCGCCTCCGCCCCCTGCTGAACCACGAACTGGGCTGCCTGGACGCCTGCCCCGCCACCAGCAGCCACGGCCGGGTTGGGCACGCTCCGGGCAGCCCACGTTTCCGTATCCACGAACACGAAGGCAGGGCAACGCCCGAAAACCGGGCTTGCCGGGGCGTCCAGCCCCTCGCCATGGGCACTGACCGCCACTTGCATGCCTTGCTCCTCCCATCTGTTGGACTGGGCCCGGCGCGCGGAGGGCCAGGCGGTGGACGCCCAGCCCTCCGCGACAGCAGGGGGTGTCAGTCTTCCTTCTCCAGTTCGTCCAGGCGCCGCTGGATGGCCTCCAGTTGCTGCTTCAGCCAGTCGGCCTGCTGGCGCAGCCACTGGGCTTCCTGCTCCTTGGGGGGCTGCCAGGCCGGCGGCACCGTGCCCCAGGCTGGGGCCCAGCCGAAGCGGGCCCAGCCCGGCAGGCCGGTGGCGTGATACCAGTGGCGCCAGCCGCGGCCATAGCCGCCCGTGCACCAAGGTCCGAAGCCAGGGTTCATGTACCCCGGCACCCCGTAGCCGGCGCAGTAGCCAGCGGCGCGTCCCGTCATGGGACCCATTCCCATCGGTCCAGTCCGATCTCCTCTTGGCATCCGAACCACCTCCTTTTGCAAATGGGCTCCGTCAATCCCTAGGGGCCAGGGGCGAACGCCGCGCCTCCGGCGCCCGTTTCCGCAGTTCCTCCACGACGGCCTCAAAGGCCTCCGACCGATAGTCCTCAATGGCCCCGGTGTCGCACAGGTGGGCGATGGCCGGGTCAATGGGCAACCGCCCCAGGAGGGGCGTCCCCAGCCGCCTGGCCGTCTCCGCGGCGTGGCTGGGGCCGAAGACCTCGTGCCACTTGCCCGTGTCCGGGCAGGTGTAGTAACTCAGGTTCTCCACCAGGCCCAGGATGGGCACCCCCAGGTGCTGGGCCATCTGCGCTGCCTTGCGCACCACCATCCCCGCCAGGTCCTGGGGCGACGTGACCATCACCACCCCACTCAGGGGCAGGGACTGCATCACCGTGAGGGACGCATCGGAGGTGCCCGGCGGCAGGTCCACGATGAGCCAGTCCAAGTCCCCCCAGAAGACATCGCCCCAGAACTGCTTGATGGCCCCGCTGATGAGGGGCCCCCGCCAGATGACGGCGTGGTCCTCGGTGGGAAGGAAGAGGTTGATGGACATGACCTTGATGCCCGTGGCCGTCTCCGCCGGGAGAAGCCCCAGGGGGCTCTGCCCAGGCCGGGCCCCGTTGGGGAAGAACATCTTCGGCACGCTGGGGCCAGTGATGTCGGCATCCAGGATGCCCACCCGCTCTCCCCGGCGGCGCAGGCCCACAGCCAGGAGGGCCGCCACGAGGGACTTCCCCACGCCCCCCTTGCCGCTCATCACCGCCACCACCCGGCGGATGTCGTTCAGGTGCTCAGCCATCCCCGCCTCTTCCTGCTGGGCGCCGATCCCGATGCGCTTCTTCTCCTCCGGCGTCATCTCCACCAGGCGGACGTCCACCTCCCGCACCCCCTCCAGGGCTCGCAGCGCCTCTTTGGCGTCGCGGACGATCTGGTCCTTGAGGGGGCAGGCGAGGGTGGTGAGGGCGAGGGTCAAGCCCACCTTGGCCCCCTCAATCTGCACCTCCCGCACCATGCCCAGTTCCACCACGCTGCGCTTCAACTCCGGGTCCATCACCCTGGAGAGCGCCTCCAGCACCTGTGGTTCCGAGATCCCCATGATGCACCCCCTGCATGTGGTCCGAAGGTTCGGCAAAATGAACGTTGCCATTATGTGCATCCTGCATATACCACAAGGGCTCCAACTTGTCAAATCGGCACCCTGCGAGGACAGCCCTCCTCCCTTCCTTGCACCTTCCCTCAACCTGGTGTATCATTGCCCCAGGCAGCGCGGCCCCCTCCTCGGGCCAGGTCCTCAACGGGCCGGCACCGGCCTCCATACGGGGGCGTGCCGGCCTTTTCGCGGGGCACCGAATGGCCACGGAGCGCACAGGGCAGAGACCTTCCCTCCGTGTCCTCTGTGGAGAAAACCGCCTTTCAGGAGGATGACAGCATGGACTTCGCCCTGACCGAAGAACACCAGATGGTCCGCAAGATGGTGCGGGAGTTCGCCGAGAAGGAGATCCTCCCCTACGTCAAAGAGCACGACCGCAACCAGACCTTTGACCGCAGCCTCCTGCCCAAGATGGCCCGGCTGGGCCTCCTGGGCCCCTGCATCCCTGTCCGTTACGGCGGGGCGGGGATGGACTACATCTCCCTGGGCATCATCTGCGAGGAACTGGAGCGGGCCGACACCTCCGCGCGGGTCATCATGTCGGTCCACGTGGGCCTCAACAGCCTCACCATCTTCCAATGGGGCACGGAAGAGCAGAAGCAGAAGTACCTGGTGCCCCAGGCCCGCGGCGAGAAGATCGCCACCTACGCCCTCACGGAGCCCAACGCCGGTTCCGACGCCGTGGGCATCCAGACCGTCGCCCGGCGCGACGGCGACGTCTACCGCCTGAGCGGGGAGAAGATGTGGATCTCCCTGGCCGACGTGGCGGACCACTTCATCATCATCGCTTGGACGGACCTGGAGAAGCGCAAGCGGCGGGACCACACCGGCATGTCGGCCTTCATCGTGGAGCGGGGCTTCCCTGGCCTGGAGACGGGGACCATCCACGGGAAGTTGGGCGTGCGGGCTGGCAACACCGGCTGGATCCGCCTGGACGACGTGCCCGTGCCGGCGGAGAACCTCCTGGGGTACGAGGGCGAGGGGTTCAAGATCGCCATGGCCGCGCTGGACAACGGCCGCTACACCGTGGCCGCGGGTGCGGCCGGCCTCATCCAGGCCTGCCTGGACGCCTCGGTGAAGTACGCCAACGAGCGGTACGCCTTCGGCGTGCCCATCGGGCAGCACCAACTGGTCCAGCAGATGATCGCCCGCATGGCCCAGCGGGTGGAGATCGCGCGGCTCCTCTACTACCGGGTGGGGTGGCTCAAGAACCAGGGCATCCGCAACACCAGGGAGACCTCCCTGGCCAAGTGGTACGCCTGCGACGCGGCCTTTGACTCCGCTGCCGACGCGGTGCAGATCCACGGGGCCTACGGCTACTCCGACGAGTACGACGTGGAGCGCTACCTGCGGAACTCCAAAGGGGCGGTCATCTACGAGGGGAGCCGGGAGATCCACCAGTTGCTCCAGGCCCAGTACGCCCTGGGCTACCGGGAGGACAAACCCCTCCGCTGCGAACTGCCGCCCTACGACCCCGAGACGTGGCAGGCGGAATAGCGGACTGGCGGATGGCAGATAGCGGATGGCTTATGGCGGATGGCACATAGCAGGTGGCAGATGGCGGATGGCCTTTAGCAGGTGGCAGATGGCGGATGGCTTATAGCAGGTGGCAGATGGCGGATGGCACATAGCAGAGGGGTTGTGGCAAGGGGCGGAGAGCGAAAGGTCCCCGGCCATCGGCCATCCGCCATACACCATTTCGCCATAGGCTATCAGCCATACGCCATCCGCCATCCGCCATCCGGCACCAGTTTCAGGAGATGCAGATGAAAGCGTTCCTGGATGGCAGCGAGGCCATCGTGCGCGGCGCCCTGGACGCCGGCTGTACCTTCTTCGCTGGCTACCCCATCACCCCGGCCAGCGAAATCCTGGTGGGAATGCTGCAGGCCCTCCCGGCCGTGGGAGGGACGGGCATCCAGGCCGAGGATGAGATCGCCGCGCTGGGCTTCTGCATCGGAGCGGCCATGGCCGGCGCCCGCGCCATGACCGCCACCAGCGGCCCCGGCATGAGCCTCTACAGCGAGAACCTGGGCCTGGCCATCATGGGGGAGGTCCCCCTGGTCATCGTGGACTGCCAACGGATGGGTCCCGCCACCGGTGGGGCGACCACCGTGGCCCAGGGGGACGTGCAGTTCCTCCGCTGGGGGACCTCGGGGGGATACCCCCTCATCGTCCTCTCGCCGGCCAGCGTGGCCGACTGCTACACCCTGACCATGCGCGCCTTCGCCCTGGCCGAGCGGTTCCGCACGCCGGTCATCCTGGCCACGGACAAGGAGATGGTCTCCACCCGGGCCACCGTGGACCTGGCCTCCCTCACGCCCGAGCCGGTGCCGCCGCCCCCGCGCCTCCCTCCGGAGGAGCCGTTCCGCCTCTTTGACCCGGGGGCCCCGGAGGAGGTCGTGCCCCTGGCCCCCTTCGGCGGGCCGCATGTGGTGCGCTTCACCACCTCCAGCCACGACCCCCTCGGCTACCTGAGCCAGAACCCCCGGGATGTCGGCGCCCTGAACTCCCACCTGGCGGCGAAGATAGAAGCCCATCGGGCTGACCTGGAGTTCGGCCTGGCGGACCTCCAGGAGGGGGCCGAGGTCCTCTTCGTGAGTTACGGGACCACGGC
>DAOTYM010000374.1:0-1722 GCA_034434775.1 Anaerolineae bacterium
CTCAGCCTCGTTCACCGTGAGCGTCAGTTGGGGCCAGCCCGCCCGCAGGCTCAGGCGGACCACTGGCGGGGGCGTCAGGAAGGTCTGGGCCAGTTTCTCCTCCTCGCGCAGCACGTCCCGCGTGGCCCCGTCCAGGATGATCTGGCCGTCCCACATCGCGATGGTTCGCTCGCACGTCTCGGCCAGGACGTTCATGTCGTGGGTGATGAGGATGACCGTCTTGCCGGCGCTGTGGAGTTCGTCCACCAGCCGTTCCAGGCGCTGCAGTTGCTCCCGGTTGGCGCCTCCTGTGGGCTCGTCCAGGATCATCACCTCCGGGTTCATGGCCAGGACGGAGGCGATGGCCAGACGCTGCCGCTCGCCGCGGCTGAGGCGGTAGGGGTGGACGTCCATGAGGTGTTCCAACTTCATGAACTCGGCCGCGTAGCGGACCCGCTCCTCTATTTCCTTCTTGCTCATGCCCACGTTCTTGGGGCCGAAGGCCAGTTCCTCGCGCACCGAGTTGGAGAACAACTGGTGGTCGGGGTTCTGGAACACGTAGCCGACGCGGCGGGCCAGTTGGGAGACGTGGCTGCGGCGGGTATCCTGGCCCATGACCAGGACAGTGCCTTCCGTGGGCTTCAGGAGGCCGTTGAAGTGCTTGACCAAGGTGGTCTTGCCCGAGCCGTTCTGGCCGATGATGCCCACTTTTTCTCCCTGGTAGATGGTCACGGTCACCCCTCGGAGGGCCCGGGTCCCCGTGGGGTAGACGTGCACCAGGTCTTGCACTTGGATGACAGGCGTCCTAGCGTCCAAAGGTCTCCACTCCTTCCTCAACGGTCAGAGGGACTCGGTTGTGCAGGTTCAAGGGCTCCTTGACCCGGAAGTAGAGGTCCACGATCTGGGGCAGGCGCAGGCGCGGGTTGTCGTGGACAAGTTCGTAGAAGCGCCGCGGCTCCTCAAAACACTGGACCTGCCCCTGCTCAATGAGCAGCATCTTGGTAGCCAGGGGGGCGATGCGCTCCGGGTCGTTGTCGGCGATGATGATGGTCGTGCCCTGCTCCTTCATGCGGGTCAGGACCTCAAAGACCTCGTTGCCTCCCAGGGGGTCCAGTTCCCGCACCGGCTCGTCCAGGACGAGCACCTTTGGCCGTGCCACCAACACCGAGGCGATGGCCACGCGCTGCTTCTGCCCCCCCGAGAGTTCCGTGGGCACGTGGTGCCGGTAGGGGAGCATGCGCACCAGTTCCAGCGCTTCCACCAGGCGCTCTTCCATCTCCTCCCGGGGCACGCAGAGGTTCTCCAGGGCGAAGACCACGTCCCCTTCCACCGAGAGGTTGAAGAGCTGGTTCTCCGGGTCCTGGAGCACGGTTCCCACCATGCGGGCCAGTTCCGAGACGCGGCTTTCGCGCGTCTTGATCCCGCCCACGATGACGTCGCCGTGCATCTCCCCAGCGATGAGGTGGGGGATGGCCCCCGAGATGCACAGGCAGAAGGTGCTCTTGGCGTCGCCGAAAACGCCGACGAACTCCCCCTCGTCAATGGCCACGTTGACGCCTTTGAGCACCGGTTCGGGCGCGCCGCTGTAGCGGAACGTCACATCGCGAAACTCAATGAAGGCCATACGGCTTCCTCTCCATCCTCAGATCGCCGGTGACCAGATGGCCACCGCCACGAAGATCAGCGCCAATGCCAGAGCGCCCCAGCGGATGATGGGGTCCCAGCGGGCGGGCTGGACGTCTA
>DAOTYM010000375.1:0-3800 GCA_034434775.1 Anaerolineae bacterium
GGGTACTACCGCATGGCCCTGGAGCACCTGCAGGGGGCGGGCCTGGACGAGGCGCGGGCCCCGGGCCTCTTCCACCTGGCCTCGCGGCTCGTGCACCGGGTCCGGTAGGACCTAGGGCAGGAAGCGCAGGAACACCTGGTTGGCCAGGAGCCGCCCCCGCGGCGTGAGGACGATCCGTTCCTCATCCACTTGCAGGAGGCCCTGGGCCTCCAACTCCTCCAGGATAGGTCCGTACACGGCCTCCACGGACCCCCCGGACCGCTCGCGGAAGCGCTGGCGCGGCACCCCTTCTTCCACCAGGCGCAGGCCGAGGAACAGGGTCTCGGCCATCCCCTGCTCCCGGGAGATGGTCTCCACCTCGCAGGCGGTGGGGGAGGCGTACAGGGGCACCCGGCCTTCGCCCTGCCCCGGGGCCTCGGCCCAGGCGCGGAGGAAGCGCGGGAGGTCTTCCACCTCGTGCCAGCGCCGCCCGAAGGCGTGGGAGTGGGCCCCAGCGCCGAACCCGAGCCAGACCTCGTTCCGCCAGTAGGCCAGGTTGTGCCTGGAGCGGTGGTCCCAGGTGGAATCCCGGCGGGCCCAGTTGGAGAGTTCGTAATGCCTGTAGCCCGCTGCGTCCAGCACCTCTTCGGCCAGGAGGTACAGGTCGGCGGCCAGGTCGTCGTCGGGAGGAGGCAGGCGGCCGGCCGCAACGTCCTCGTGGAGGGGTGTCCCTGGCTCCACAGTCAGGGCGTAGGCGGAGAGGTGTTCTGGGGCGAAGGCGAGCACGGTCCGCAGCGTCTGTTCCCACTCTTCCAGCGTCTGGCCGGGCAGGCCGAAGATGAGGTCCACGCCCACGGAGCGGAAGCCGGCCTCCTTGGCCTCCTCCAGGGCCTGGAGGGCCTCCGCGGCGGTGTGGATGCGCCCCAGGAGGCGGAGGGCGCGGTCCTGGGTGCTCTGCACGCCCAGGCTGAGGCGCGTCACGCCGGCCTCGGCCAGGCGGCGCAGGTCGCCGCGGGAGAGGGTGCCGGGGTTGGCCTCCACGGTGAGTTCGCCCGTGGCCGGAGGGCCCCACAGCCGGATGCAGGCCTGGAGCAGGCGGAGCAGGAGGTCCAGGGGCAGGACAGTGGGCGTGCCGCCCCCCACGTAGAGGGTCTGAGGGGCGATCTCCGCCTGGCGCGCTGCCCAGGCCATCTGGGCCTCCACGGCCTGGACGTAGGGGGCAAACCAGGAGGGGTCCGCGGCCAGGGAGAAGAAATCGCAGTAGCGGCACTTGGCCCGGCAGAAGGGGACGTGGATGTAGAGGGCCGCGGCCAGAGGAGGCTCACCCACGGGGACCTCCCGCCTGGCCCGAGAGGTAGGCGCAGAGGGCCTCCAGGACGCCTCCTCCCACAGCCAAGGCCTTGTCGGAGATGGTGAAGCAGTGCTCCACCGCCCCTCGGGGGTCCACGTCGCCCACCTTCATCCCCTTGGGGACCACAAGCCCCTCGGCCAGGAGGCCCCGGAGCACGCCGTCAAAGGGGGCGCGGATGGGGTGATCGTCCACGTAGGCCACGATCTCCCCTTCCCGCACCCGCGCCCCGATCTCCCGGCAGGCCCGGAAGCGGCCTGCGGCCGGGGCCCGCAGGACGCGCCGCGCCGTCTGCCCCCCGATCTCGCCGGGCTCGCCGGTATCGGGCGCAGCGTGGCCCTCCCATAGGACGCGCCCGAGGTGGTGGCCCCGCTGGGTCTCCACGACGGCGTGGGCGTGCACGCCCACCTCAAACCCTGGCCCCAGGCCCACGACAAAGGGCGCGTCGCCGATGCGGGTGGAGGGGCTGCGCTTGCAGAGGGTGGCGTCCACCAGGGCGATGGGCCGGAGGGCCGGGAGGCTTTCCCCCCGCTCGTCCACCAGGACGGGGACCTCGCGGCGCGTCAGGAGCGCCAGGGCCTCTTCCGGCGTCTCCACCCGGCGCGCGGTGACGCCCTCCACGGTGGTGGCGCCGTCGTAGACAGCCTGGGCGAAGGCGACGCGCCGGCGGATGGCCAGGGGCTGGGCCCGCTCCAGGACGGCGACGGCGAAGCCGGCCCGGAAGAGGCGGTAGGCTACCCCCGTGCCCAGGTCGCCTCCCCCCTTGACGACGACCAGGTACTTCCCTAGGTCCAACACAGGCCTCTCCACCCTTGCCCCCTCACTTGGTCCAGATGGGGCTCGTGTAGGCGGTGTCGCCATCCAACTGCACCGCCTTCGCCCAGTAGACATGGCCCGGCTCGGCCGGCAGGCGCACCCGCCAGGTCCCCTCCACTTGGCCGGCGAAGCGCTTCTGGGCCACGGGCGAGGTCCCTTTGTCCTTGTAGAGGAAGAGGTCCACCACCTCCCCATCGGGGTCGTGGAAGGTGAGGACGAACTTCAGGTCGCCCACAGCCGCCACCTGGGAGCCCATCCAGCGGCCGTTGCACCGCAGGGCCAGGACCAGGTTGGCGTCCTCCGTGGCGAAGGTCCGGCGCCGGCGCAGCGCCCGGAGGAGGGCGTTGGCCTTCAGTTCCGTCGTCAGGACGCCCGTGCGGTGGCGGGTGTCGGCCCCCCAGGCCGGGGAGAGGGTGTGGCTGTTGTTCGTGGGACCCACGTGCCAACCCGCCGCCAGAGCCTCTCGGTAGGCCTTTTCCGCGGTGCGGTAGCCGCTGCCAACGCCGCTCCCCACCTCCAGCAGTTGCACCCGGCTGTCCGCCGCGGCGTGGTAGGCGAAGGCGCCGAAGCCTCCGGAGGTCGGCCGCGCGAACTGAGCCAGGGCTCCGCCCCTGGCCACAAGCCACGTGTAGAAGGGGACCAGGGTGCTCGCCGGCAGGTCCCCCTCGGCCACGTAGTCAGGCGTGCCCAGGACGGTGAACGCCCCCAGGGCGTGCACCAGTTCAAAGCCGCGCAGGGCCACGAAGGCCCCGTCCTCGGTGGCCTGGCGCGCCGCCCTGCCCAGGGACGCCCAGCGGCTGGGCGTGAGGTCGTGGGCGTGGTCCGCCAGGACGAGGAAGTGCAGCCCGTTGGCGCGGGCCTGGGCGAAGGCGTAGGCCGGTGGCCCTGCTCCCCCGGAGAAGGCCGAGTATCCGTGCAGGTCGCCCACGAAGGCGTAGTACTGGCCACCGACGCGCACCGGGGCGGGAGGCGTGGAGGGTGGCTCGGGGGGGAAGGTCACCTCGCCCGGGTTGGGGCTGCGGGCCACAAAGTCGTCGCAGAGGTCGCTGGAGTCGGCCCGCCCCACTCGCTGCATGGACCGGGGCGCAGGGGCGGCCATATAGCCCACCAGGCCCAGGGAACCGAGGTCTCCTTCTCGGTAGGCCACGGCGTCCACCAGGTCGTCCCTCGCGCCCAGGAGGAGGACCTCGTCGCCTTCGTTGGTCAGGGCCCAGGAGCCGGTGCTCCAGGCTGCGTAGCGCCCCAAGCGGGGCACCTCGGGCGCGGTCCCCAGGAACTGGAAGTCCGGCCACCGCCCGAAGCGCGCCCGGAACGCCGCCGCGTCCCGCGCCACGACCACCACCTGCCCGGGCCCCAGGATGAAGCCCTCGGGGAACGCGTACATCCCCTCGCCCCCCTGGGCCGCCAGGGGGGCGCGTTGTTCCTCGTCTCCCACCTTGTACCCCGAGAGGTCCACCGCCTCGTCCAGGGGGTTCCAGACCTCCACGAACTCATCCCCCTCCCCAGGCTCGGTGCCGTCGTAGAGGACCTCGCTGATGAGGAGGGGGCGTGAGGGGGGCAGCGTGGGCGACGGCGTGGCGGTGGCCGTCGGCGTGACCGAAGGGGTGGCCGTGGCGGTGGCTGTCGGTGTGGGGGTGTCCAGAGGTGTGGCGGTCTC
>DAOTYM010000376.1:0-8069 GCA_034434775.1 Anaerolineae bacterium
CTTCGCACCAGGGTCTGCAGGCCGGGGAGGCTGCTCGTGAAGTTGCTGCCGCTCACCTCAGCGAGGCGGCGGGCAAGTTGCGCTGGCGTGGCCAGGTTCCCCAGGACGGCCACAAAGAGGGGGCCCAGGAGCCCGCCGTAGAGACCCTTCCGCCAGTCCTCCCCCACCTTCCCCAGCAGGTTGTAGGCCACCGTGTAGGCGTTGACCACCGTGAGGGCGAAGAGGGTGGGCACGGCCAAGTTGAACCCCACGGAGGGGGTGATGCCGGTCAGTTTGATGAGGACGGCCGTCAGGTATTGGCCGTAGTAGTAATAGTTCATGTAGCCGTGGGCGAAGTAGGGGTCGTAGGGCGGGAAGTAGGGGCTCTTGAGGATAGCGTTCAGGAAGGCGAACTCCATGGACTTCTCGCCGCCGTTCCAGGGCTGCCACAGGTCCGGGTTGAGGATGCGCACGCCCACAAAGGCGAGGTACGCCGCGGCGAAGAGCCCCTCGCCGAAGAGGATGAACCCCTTCCCCTCCCGCAACCACTGGCGGAAGGCTGCCCCCTCCCGCCGCGCCAGGCGGTAGGAGATGGCCGCCACCAGGAGGATGCACAGCCACAGGGTGAAGAGGCGGTTCTGGGTGAGGTGCAGGCTGGCCAGGAGCCAGTTCAGGTAGCCCACCAGGAGCAGCCCCAGCGTCCGGGCGAAGAGGTAGCCCCGCATCCGCAGCCGGCGGAAGAGGACGTAGGTGAGGGGCAGCGCCGCAGCCCCCAGCACCGCCAGGGCCAGGTACCAGGCCACCACCGCCAGCACCGTGGAACGGCTCGCCCATCGGTTCCAGCGGAAGTCGTCCACCACCGGCAGTTCGTCCACTGGCCGGTCCAGGAGCAGGGTCTTCTTGGGGGCCCGCTCCTCTTCCCTTGCCCGCTCCTTATCCCCGGTCCAGCCGGGGATGGCCCCTTCCCACGAGTTCCCCAAGAGGGCCCACCACTCCTCGTCCGAGAGGTCCCGCACCTTCTGGAAGACGATGGGCTTGGGGTGGTCGTAGACGGTGAAGCTCTCGTCGGCGTCGTCGTCCACGATCTCCAGGCCCAGGAGGCGGGGGCGGGAGGTGAAGGTCGCCACCCGCTGGAAGCCCAGTTGTCCGGAGAAGAGGAGGTCGTAGTAGCGGATGGTCATGGGGTAGCGCTTGGGGAGGCGCGGGATGGAGCGGTACAGCCGGTTGCTGGCGATCACCACGTAGTCGGCCTGGCGGAGGGCCTGCTTGACGATCTCGTACTTCTGGGGCGTGTCCTCCTCGTATAGGGGGAGGGTCACGTGGCGGTACTGGTGCGCCCCGGGGTTCATGTCCGGCTCGCGGAGGGACTTGGGCAGTTCGTCGTCCCAGTGCTCCACCGCCAGGACGGAGCCGTCGGGGACGTGTTCGTAGATCCAACGGCTGGCCGTGATCCAGGTGTGCTCGCGGGTGTAGATGCCGGCAAAGGCCACGGCGTAGAGGGAGGTGGCCAGGAGCACCCCGCCCGGCAGGAGGTACGCCGCCCACGCCGGCACGCGGATCGCGGCAAGGTACGCCCGTAGCCACCGCGTGGCCAGGACGAGGAGGTACGCGCCCATGAGGATGAGGAAGGGGGTGATGATGATCATGTAGCGCATGAACTTGACCATGAAGATCCCGTTGACGGCGAAGTACGGGACCACCCAGGCCAGCATCACCCATTCGCCGGGGCGGGCGCGCCGCAGGAGGGCCCGCCCGACGACCCAGGCGAACCCGGCGAAGGCGAAGACCCCCAGTGGCCAGCCCATGCCCCACTTCACCTGCTGCTCTATCTGGTAGAGGTAGGGCACCGTGCCCCGGTACTGGCGGGTGAAGGGGAAGTCCGCCTCCCCCGAGACCATCGCGCTCTGCTCCTCCATGTTGCGCAGGAAGGCAGAGGACTCCAGGAAAGAGTAGGGGTTGGTGAGGGCGAAGGCCAGGAGCGCCAGGACCAAGATGAGGAGCCCCCACTGCACCCAACGGGCCACCTCCCGCGGCGCGGCCTTGCCGGGCGCGTCTTGATGGGCGCGGGCCATGCGGTAGAGCACGGCCGCGGCGGGGGCCAGGAGGACCGGCGCCGACCGCACCAGGGAGCCGATGGCCAGCCCGGCGCAGAGGCCCGCGGCCACCGCGTCCCGCGGGCGGCCCTCCTCGGCCAGGCGCACGGAGAAGTAGACCGTGGCCACCACCCAGGTGGCCATGATGGCGTCAAAGGCCGCGTAGTGGGAAAGTTGGATGTGGGTCACAGCGAAGGCCAGGAGCGCGGCCCCCAGGAGCCCCCCCCCACCGGTCGTAGAGGCGGCGGCCCAGGAGGAAGAGGAGGGCGGCCGTCGCCAGGTCAAAGAGGCCCGAAAGGGCGCGCCCCACCAAGTTGACGTGGTCGTAGTCCGCCCACGCGCCCCCATCCGGCGGATGGGAGAAGAGATCCAAGCCGCGGGCCACGAGGACCATGGTGTAGAGGGGGAAGTGCCCGTAAGTGAAGGCTCGGGGCTCCCCCACCGACTGGTCATCCCGTGGCGGGCTGCGGAAGGGGTTCAAGGTGGACCGCTTGGGGTCCAGCAAGGTGGAGAGGCGGTCCGGCCAGCGCAGGCTGATGGCCACCATGGTGATGTGGCGCTCGTCCGGATGGGCATGCTGGTACTCGTCCCAATTGAGGCGGTTCAGGCGCAGGGCACCGCCTGCGATCAGGACTAGGAGCAGCGCGGCCAGGATCAGCGTCTGGGACCGGCCCGGGTTGTGGCGTGTCGGGGCACGCACCGTCTCCCTCCTGTGGCCGTGTGAGGCCCCGCAGGGCCCGTTGCGTGTGAGTGCCCAGGGGCACGAACGGTTGAGATTATAGCATTCACCCCAGGGGAAGGCAAACCCGCTCCGGAGCGAGGTCCGGGGCAGGCCCAAGGCCTGCCCCTACAGGGGGCTGTGGGCGCAGCGCCGCTGTGCCCCTACCAACGTGGATGGTGTAGGGCAGGCCCAAGGCCTGCCCTACAAAGGTTGCGCTGAGCGCGGGTCCGTTCCATCCGTTCCCGGAATCCGCTGACAGCGCCCCTAGCCCCGCGCCCAGGAGCCCCTCAGCACGAGCAAGCACCGGAAGCAGAAGGCGAGGACCTCCCCGGCCGCCCGAGAGAGGCGCTCCAGCGCCCTGGACCGCAGGGCGTGCTCCCGGCTCGCCTGGCGCAGGTAGGGGGAGCGGGAGAGGAGGTAGGTGCGGGCCAGGGGCCGGAAGGCCCGGATGAGGTGCCGCCAGGGACCGAGGGCCTGGACCATGTCCCGGATGTAGTCGTCCAGGGTGTGGTGCTGGTAGTCCAGGAGGCGCTGGCTCTCCGCCGTATCCATCCAGTCCACGGCGAAGGGGGTGGAGGCGAAGGCCTCCTCCGGCAGCATGCCCACGCCCAAGGCGCCCAGCACCCGTTCCACCAGGTCCCGGTAGGTGAACTGGCACCGCGGCCCGCCGCCGATGAGCCACACCCGTCCCCAGACCTCCTCGCATTCCACCGCCTTGGCGATGGCCAGGCCCACATCCCGCCGGTGGACGAACTCAATGCGGTTGTCCAGGGGCACGTCAAACATGCCGGGGTCCAGGATGAGGCGCACCGGAAGGCACGCCGCCAGCCGGAAGATGGCCCACTCCAGGCCCGACTGGCGGACCATCTCCTCGCAGGCGATCTTGTGGCGCGAGTAGTGCTCGGTGGCCTGCAGCGGGTCGTCCACGGTGCGCGGGGGGAGGCGGTCCTGGGTGCGCCCGTAGACGTGCACCGACGAGGTGAAGAGGATGCGGGGCGGCGCTGGCTGGGCCGCCATCGCCTGCAGGAGGTTCCGCGTGCCCCCCACGTTGATCTCCCAGGCCCAGTCGGGGTGGTCCTCACTGCCCCGGCCAGTGCGGGAGAGTTTGGGGATGATGAAGGCCAGGTGGACGACCACATCTTGGCCCTGCACGGCTTTCTCCACGTCCTCCGGCTGGCGCAGGTCGCCCCAGAGGACCTCCACCTGGGCCGGGAAGCGCTGGAGGACTTTCTGGGCGGCGCGCTCGTTGGCCCGCGTCCTCAGGTCAAAACAGCGCACCTGGTGCCCGCGCTGGAGGAGCGCCTCCAAGGCGCTCTGTCCGACGTTACCGAAGGCTCCGGTCAGAAGGACTCTCATGGGATCCCTTTCTACCTATGTAGAAGATGCGTCGCAACGCCGCCCTGGAGAGGCGGTCGGTGACCGTCCGAAGGGGTGGCTTTCGGCCAGGCCCTTGCGGGGCCTGGGGTGGGGCGGTGGAAGGCCTGCGGCCGGCGTGTGGCCAGGCATCCGAGGAGGGAGCCCTTGTGCCGGAGCGCGCCGCCAGGAAGGCGGAAGCCCTCTGCCGCCAGCGGGTGAGCCGTGCTGGGGCCAGCCCCTGGACCCTGGCCAGGGTCTCGGCGATCTCCAGGGACTCCCTCAGGTATCCGGCTGCGGCGGCATGGGGGGAGGAGGTCTGCGGCTTCTCCAGGTGGACGAGGCCCGGCAAGAGCACCACAGCCGTCTTCTCGCGCGGGAAGCGGGTGAAGAGGAACGTCTCCACCCCGTACCCCAGGTGTTCCATCTCCTCCACCCACGGCATCAGGTCCTCCCGGAAATAGGCCCGCTGGCCTGTCAGGACGGGGTAGGGGATGATGTGGACGAGAGGGGCCTGCCCCGGGACGCTCACCCCCAGGACGGCCCTGGCCGGCCCGTGGACCAGCGGCAGGACCAGGGAGAGGAGGTGGTCCTGCCGGAGCCCCAGGAGGTGGGCGTCGCAGAAGACCACGATCTCGCCGGTGGCGGCCCTCAGCCCCGAAGCCATGGCTGCCCCTTTGCCCCGGTTGACCGGGTGCCGGATGACCCGGATCCGCTCCCCGAACGCCTCCAGGATCTGGGGCGTGCGGTCCGTGGAGCCGTCGTCCACGACGAGGAGTTCGCAGGGAAAGCCGCTCTCCAGGATAGAAGCGACCGTGGAGCCGATGAAAGCCTGCTCGTTGTAGGCTGCGATGATGACGGAGACGGGCGGCAATCCGATTTCCACACGGGTCGTTCCCATCGCTCCCCTCCTTGCCCGGCAGGGCCCCGCGCCGCAGGTGGAATCACTGGCCGGCCGCCTGGGCCCCCGGCCGCAGGATCCCCTCCAGGAGCAGGCGCACGCTCTCCCGGGCGATGTCGCCCCAGTCCGCGCCATCGGGGTCCATCACCCCCTGAAGCACCAGCCCGACGGCGAGGGAGAGGAGGGCGTTGGCCGCTGCCTCTGGGTCCACATGGCGGAGGCTCCCTTCGGCGACGCCGGCCTCCATCAGGCTGGCGAAGAAGGCCCGGTACCGCCGGTAGGGGATGATGGTCGCCTGCCAGACGCGGGGGTCGCGCGCCGCCTTGTTCAGGAACTCCAGGAAGACCGGCAAACGCCCCCGGGCGGCATGGAAGACCTCCCGGGCCACGTCGGCCATCTGCAGGAGCGCGTCCGGGGCGGAGGCGGCTTGGGTCCGCAGGGCCTTCAGGTGGGCTTCCAGGTCGTCCAGCCACCGGTCCAGGAGCGCCAGGAAGACGGCCTGCTTGCTGGGGAAGTGGTGGTAGAAGGCCCCCTTGCTCAGGTGGGCGCGCTGGCAGATCTCCGCCACGCCAGTGGCCTCGTAGCCGTTCTGGGCAAACCCCTCCTCCGCAGCCTGGAGGATGCGGTTGCGGGTCTCCTCGCCTCGCCGTTGTGGGCGCATGCTCTCCCTCCTCAAAATCAGACCGACCGGTCGGTTTGATTTTACCGCGGTGCGGCCCAACGCGCAAATCCTGACGGCCCAGGGTTTGCCCTGCCGGGGCAGGCCGTGCTATAATGCCGCGCAAAGCCCCAATGGGGAGCATGAGCGGAGAGTCCTCCCTGGGATGGGAGCCCTGGAAGAAACGGTGGAACGGTCGCCAAAGGCGAAGGTCCCGGCCCCCGCGAGCGCCGACGGGTTTGGAGGGGTGTCGCACGCGCCCCTCGTGGTCGCCCTCGCGTTGCTGGTGGGCCTGCCCTACAGTTATAGCCTTGGAGGCTGGCCTCGGCTGGCGCTCTACTTCGCCCTGTGCCTGATCGCTTCCCTCCTGAACCTGGCCCTCTCCCTTGCCTACCGCTGCTGGTCCCACCCGCGCCTCTTCTCCTGGTGGTTTCTGGGCGTCAACCTCATCCTGCTGACGCTGGCCGTGGCCCTCCTGGGAGGGGTGGAGAACCCCGCTGCCCCCCTCCTCTTCGCCGTGCACGTGCTGGCCTTGGGGCTCCTGCGCGGGTGGCGGGGTGCCTGGCAGGGCCTGGGCGGGGGCCTGTTGGGACTGGGCCTCCTCACCCTTGCCGCTGGCGCTCCCTTTCCATCGCCTCTCTACGCCTGGCCCTTGCTCCACGCCTTGATCCTGGTGGCCATGGCCGGCATGGCCGGTGTTGTGGGGCAGCAAGTCCAGGACCGCTACCAGGAGGAAGTGCGCCGGCGGGAGACCGCCGAGGCCCTCCGCGAGATCGCTGCCGCGCTGGTCTCTCCTTGGCCTCGGGACCGCCTCCTGGACCTGATCCTGGAGCAACTGGCCCGCGTCGTGGCGTACGACACGGCCAGCGTCCTCCTCCTAGAGGGGGATGTGTTCCGGGTGGTGGCCGTGCGTGGGTTCCCTCCGGAGGACCGGGAGGAGGTCCTCCGTCTCCGGTTTCCCGCTGCCCCGGGCACGGTGAACTTCCGGGTGCTCCAAAGCGGGCGCTACCTCCTCATCCCCGACGTGCGGGAGGACCCGGGCTGGGCCGTGCACCCCTCCACGGCGAAGATCCGCGCCTGGATCGGCGTGCCCCTGAGGGCCAGAGGGCGCACCTTGGGCCTCTTGGGGATTGACGGGCACCGGCCTGGCCAGTTCACGGAGGCAGATGCCGAAGTGGCCCTCGCCCTGGCGGACCAAGCCGCCCTCGCCCTGGAAAACGCCCAACTCTACGCCGACCTCCTGCGGCAGTTGCGGGAGATGACCACGCTCATGGAGGTGGCCCGCGTCCTGAGCAGCACCCTGGCCCAGGAGGACCTCCTGGACGCCATCCGCCAGCAGATCGCCCAGGTCATGCGCTGTTCCAGTTACTTCCTCGCCCTCTACGACCAAGAGGCTGACGAACTGGACTTCAGGATCCTGGTGGATGGCGGGCAACGGTACCCTCCTCTCCGCAGGCCGTTGGGGCGGGGACCCGCGTCTCTGGTGGTCCGGGAGCGACGGCCGCTCCTCGTGCACGACCTGCTCCAGGAAGCCGAGGCCCTGGGCTTGGAGGTCCAGACGGCGGGCCGCGACGCTGCCTCCCGTTCCTGGCTGGGGGTCCCCCTGGAGACGCGCGGCCGCTTCCTGGGGCTGATGGCGGTGACCGACTACGAGCCCCACGTCTATACCGAGGCCGACGTGGCCCTCTTGGAGAACATCGCCCGCCAGGTGGCCCTGGCCCTGGAAAACAGCCGCCTCTACGAAGAGGCCCGCCTGCGCAACCAGGAACTGGAGCGGGCCAACCAGGAACTCCTCGCCACCCGAGACCGCCTGGTCCATGCCGAACGGGCCGCGGCCCTCGCCCAACTGGGCGCCGCCCTACAGCACGAGATCAACAACCCCCTCACCGTCGTGCTGGGGCAGGCCTCGCTCCTCCTCAGGCGGGAGGATCTGGACCCGGAGGTGCGGGGGGCGCTGGAGGCGGTCCTGAACCACGCCCTGCGCATCCGGGACATCATGCGGAAACTCCAGTCCGTGGAGGACCGCCTGACTCCATACATCCGAGGCGTGGAGATGATTGACCTGGAGAAGGCGGATGGCGGAGGCCGCGCCTCTCCCTCCGCGCCTTCGCCCGGCGAGCCCTCCCCATAGGGCGGCGGGGCGCGCCGCGCAGGAGAATCCCTCTTGGGAGGTCAAACCCAACCCATGTGCCTCAGGAAATCCGTCGCACACCGAAGGCCCTGGTCCTTGTGGGTGGTCCTGGCGCTGGCCCTTCTCTTGGCCGGCGTGGGCGGCTGCGGCAGCGCCGTGCCCACGCCTACCCCCACCCCCACCAAGACGCCCAAGCCTCTAGAGACCCCCACTCCCACGGCCACCTGGACGCC
>DAOTYM010000377.1:0-2768 GCA_034434775.1 Anaerolineae bacterium
GCCAGCGCCCCTCCCGCGAGGAACAGGCAGGCCAGCGCTGCACCAGCGACGAGGACCAGGCCCAGCCAGTACTGGGAGAAGGAGATGCGCTCCCGGGGCTCTTCCGCAGGGGGAGGCGCTTCTTCCCGGGGCGGATCGGCCAGGACCCAGCCCTGGTCGGTGTAGGCGTACCAGCGGCCGGTCCGCGCCCCCAGGGCCCAGACGCGCCCTTCTTCATCCTGGAACTGGAGACGCTCCGTCTCGGCTTCAAAGGTTTCCTCGTCTATCTCGCCGGCTTCCAGCCGTCGGACCAGTTCGGCGTAGCGGCGTTCTATCTCTTCTACAGGGTTCCTCAAGTTGGACCTCCCCGTGGCAAGGTTCGCTTGCTGGCCCATGGGAGAGGCCCCCGGCTCAAGGCAGGGCGTCGGAGGGCCTCCAGGCGGGCGCGATTATAGCACACGCGCGGGCGTTTTCCAACCGGGCCATCGGCGGAGGGGCTTGGGCAGTGCATGCACCGCGGGTCAGGGCTTCCGCACGATGCGGATTTCCCCCAGGGGGATGTGGTCCCCCACCGGGGTGCCGTCGGGCGCGGTCACGGGCAGGCGGGCGCCATCTTGCAGGCGGTACAGGCCTGCGACCAAGCGGTAGGTGCCCTCGGGCACGCGCGCGCCCACCAGGAGGCGCACGCGGTCGGGGACCAGGTCCCCAGGCGACCAGGCCGATGTGGGGTAGTACCCTGAAAGAGGGGGACGGTCGTTCTGAGCCACCACGCCCTTCGGCCCCTCCAGGTGGAGGAAGACGGTGTAGTCTTCCTGGACCGGGCGCACCGACTGCCAGGTGAGGGAGACGAAGAGTTGCCCGCCTGGCGTCAGGGTGGTGTCGGAGACCTCGTATTGGGCAAGGCCAATGGCACCGCCCAGGAGGTACGTCGGCTCTGGCGCGGGCTCCGTACGGTTGGGCGTGACCTTGACCGTGCCGATGACGCCCGACATGGGCTGCCCCTGGGGGTCGTGGCTGGGCAGGCCAGCCATGCTCCAGCGGTCGTAAAAGCCGATATCCACCTTGGCCACCACCGGCACGCGCGCAATGGGGGAGACCTGCACCCGGTAGCGGTCCCGGATGACCTGGCCGGGCTGCCACAGCGACGTGGGATAGGTCCCCGCCCCGGGGTAACTATCCACCTGGGCGATGACCTCCTCGCGGTACCCCAGCAGGCGGATGAAGAGGTTGTAGTCGTAGTCCATAGGTTGTAAGCACTGCCAGTAGAGGACGACCTCCACCCAGTCGCCGGGGTGGACCTCCGACGGCCGGACCTCCCGGCCCAGGAGGCGGATGCGCTCTGCGTGGTCCAAGGGCGGCGCGATGCGGGCCTCCGGGGGCACTTCAGCCTCCGTGAGGATGGGCGGCCGAGCGTAGGCCGGGCGGATGTAGACGAAGGGTGTGGCCACGGCGAGCACGGCCAAGCCCGCGGCCAGGAGGCCGAAGGCCCAGCCCCGGCGCCCCACCACAGGCAGGTGGCTCCACCCCAGCACGCTCAGCACGGCCAGGGCAGGGCTCGCCGGGAAGAGGAGCCGGCCCTGCGAGCCGAAGGTCTGGGTGGTCCAGAAGAGGAGGGAAACGGCCATCAGCGCGGCCCAGGCGACCAGGGCCAGCGCGGCCAGGGGACGCGCGTCGTTCAGAAGCCGGCGGCGGGACCACCACGCGCCCAGGAGCAGGCCAGCCAGGGCCAGCAGGCCCAGGGCGTCCGCCACCCGGTACAGCCACGGCCAGGCCAGGATGTTGAACCATCCCAGCACGCCCCAGTAGGAGATGCGCAGGCCGCGCAGTTCGTGCAGGAAGGCTGGCCAGGAGACAGGGGTGGTCCTCTCGCCGGCCACGGCGATCATGGCGCTCGTCCCGGTGGGCTCCCCGTAGAGGAACCAGTTGCGGAGGTACCACCACCCAGCGACGAGGGCCCACAGGCCCAGGAGGAGGCCAGCGTCCGCCAAGAGGGAGGGGAGGGGGCTTCTGCGGGACCACGCCGCGGCCAGGATCGCCCCCAGCGCCACGGCCAGGAGGAGGAGGCCGCTCACCTTGGATAGGGCGGCCAGGCCCAGCACCAGCCCCCAGAGGGCCACCCCTCTGCGCCCCAAGCGGCCCAGGAGGTAGCGGACGGAGAGGAAGAGGCTGATGGCGGCCAGGAAGGTGACGAGGTTGTCGTTGCTCACCGCGCCGGAGATGAAGCAGAACTGGGGGTTGAAGCCCACCAAGGCCGCCGCGACCAGGGACAAGGACCGGCGCCCGGGCAGGAGTTCCCGGGCCAGGAGGTAGGTGAAGTAGACCGTGCCCGCGCCCAGGGCCACCGAAAGAAGCCGGATAAGGTGCACCGCCAACACCGTGCCCCGGTAGGGGAAACGCTCCTCGTCCCGGTGGACGACGCGGTTCTTGTTCCCTGGCTGCAGGGGGTTGCCCACGTTGGCCTGGGGGTTGAGCCAGAGGACCTCATCCGTGTCGGAGAGGTCCACCGGGGCGGCCAGGGGCGCCGCCAGCACGTAGTACAGAGGAGGTTGGTTCCCTTCCTGGGCCCAGGTGTTCCACCCCTCCGGCCCCTGGACGGGCAGCCGGCGTTCCTCCACGATGTACTTGACATAATAAAAATGCTGGATCTCGTCCGGGGCCTCAAAAACCGGCGTCGCGAGGCTGTAGAGGCCAGCCACCAGGACGAACGCGGCCGTGAGGGGCCCGATGGGGCGGACGCGCCGGAGGCTTTCAGAGGCCCAGGACCACACGGTAGACCTCCTGGGTATCCT
>DAOTYM010000378.1:0-6076 GCA_034434775.1 Anaerolineae bacterium
GCTGGGGCCGTGCATCGTGGCCGAGACGTTGGCCATCCCCGGCTACATCTTCACCGAGGCTTTCCTCTCCTTCCTGGGCCTGGGGGTCAACGCTCCCACCCCCAGTTGGGGGATCATGATCTCCGAAGGCTATATCGGCCTGCGTTCTTACCCGCACCTGATCTTCACCCCCAGCGTCGCCCTGACGCTGACGGTCCTGGCCTTCAACTTCCTGGGCGATGGCCTGCGGGACGCGTTTGACCCGCGCCTCCGCGGCACCACGTAGCGCCGACCTCACAGGGGCGGGCCGGCTGACCTTCCGGCCCGCCCCTTGTCTTGCCACCCTGGCCCGGCTGCCATGTCGTCCCTCCGCCTCAAGAAGTCCCTCCCTCCAATGCCGAGGGGCTTCTGGGCGGGCCTCTGGCTCTTCTTCATCGCTGCCCTCGCAGCCTGCCAGCCGCTTCCTCAGGCATCCCCTCCCCCAGAACCGGAGGCGGCCCAGGCCACCCCGACCCCTGCCCCCCACACCCCCGCCAGCACGCCCACCAGCGCGCCTTCCAGCACCCGCACGCCAACGCCTTCCCCCACGCCTCCCCCGGCCCTGATCCCCGGGGGCCGCGTCCTCCAAGGCGGACTGCACAGTGTGGGCAAGGTGGACCCCCGGGCGGGGGACCTCAACCCGGCGGAGCAGCAGGTGGCCGACCTCCTCTTTGAGAGCCTCCTCGTGCCGAGCCCCTTGGACGGCCGCCCGGACCCCGCCCTGGCAGAGGGGTGGGCCTTCTCTCCCGATGGCCTGGAGGTCACCTTCCACCTCCGGGAGGGCGTCCGCTGGCACGACGGCACGCTCCTCACGGCGGGAGACGTGGTGCACGCCCTGGAGGAGGCCCGGGACGCAACCGGCGGAGGGATCCTGTGGCCTCTCCTGAGGCCGGTACTTTCCGTGGAGGCGGTGGGGACGCAGGAGGTTCGGGTCACGTTCCGGGAGCCGGACTGCTGGGCCTTCTGGGCGGTGGGGCAGGTGCCGCTGGTGCGCCAGGACGCCGAGGGAAGGCCCGTGGGGACCGGCCCCTTCCGGTGGGCCGGCCAGGAGGCGGACGGGCGCGTGGCCCTGGAGGCGTTTCGGGCGTACTGGGGGCTCGCGACCTACGTGGACGGGTGGACCTACCAGCCCTTCCCCGACGCCGGGAGCCTGGAGCAAGCCCTGGGCGCAGGGGCGGTGGACGTGGCTCTCTGGCCAGAGGAAGGCGCGCCAGCGGCCTGGAACCCCGCCACTGGCTACGCGCTCCTGCCGCTCCCGGGCGAGACGTACTTCGTGCTGGTCTTCAACGCGCGGCGAGCCCCCTTGCGAGACGCGGCTGGGCGGCGGGCCCTGGCGGCCCTGGTGGACCGCGCCGCCTTGCTCCAGGGGATGGGGGGGAAGGGGCTCGTCCTGAACGCTCCCCTGCCTTCGGGCCACTGGGCCCTGTTGACCGAGGCGGCCCCCTGGGCTGAGGTTGCCCCCTCCTCGGAGGACGCCCAGGAGGCGCTGGCTGCCGCTGGCTGGTCCGACGCCGACGGCGACGGGTGGCTGGACTTCCGCGGCCAGCCCTGGGTCCTGGCAGTGGAGGCCAACGCGGAGAACCCCCGCCGTGTGCGGGTGGCGCAGCAGGTGGCCGCGCAGTTGCGCGCGGCGGGCATCCCCGCCGAACTGCGGGCCGTGGAGTGGGGCGTGTTCCTCAGCGACCTGGCCAGCCACACCTTTGACCTGGCAGTCCTGGACCTCCCCTTCCACGCCGAGCCCGCAGCCTGCACCCTCTGGCGGGAGGATACCGGCCGCAAGGGAGAGCCTTTCAACTGGCCGGGGCTGGGGGACGAGGACCTGGACCTCCTGCGCGCCCTGCTGGAGGCAGCCCGGGCCGTCCCTGGCTGCCAGCCAGAGGACCGCGCCTCCCGGTACGCCTCCCTCTGGGCCTGGCTGGACCAGGAGCGCCCGTTCCACGTCCTCTTCAGCCCGGCCCGGTGGCTTGTGGCCGATCCCGCCCTGAAGGGCCTCGTGGCCAGCCCCTTCCGTCCCTGGTACTGGAACCTCAACCGCTGGTACTGGACGGCAGAGCCCGGCCCTTGAGCCTACAGGACCAATTGCAGGCGCAGGCGCTCTCCATCCCGCAGGACCACGAGGGGCACGGGCCGGCCAGGGGGCAGCCCAGACAGCATGCGGATCAGGTCGTCGGCATCGCGGATGGGCCAGCCGTTGCACTCCACGACGATGTCGTGGGGGCGCAGCCCGGCCCGCTCTGCTGGGGAGCCGGGGTGGACCCGGCCCACGTAGGCGCCGGCGAGGGGCGGGCGGCCCTGCTTCCGGGCGATGGAGGCGGCGTCGGCGACTGCCGCGCCCAGGCGCGGGCGGGAGGCCCCCTGGGCCTGGGCCAACAGGGCCTCCAGGCGCGGCACATTGAACCCCACCACCACCTCCCCGTCCACCACGATGACCGGCACCCCCTGCTGCCCCGACAGACGGATCATCTCCGCCGCGGCCGCCGGGTCCGCCGAGACGTCCTTCTCCACGAAGGGGATTCCCTTCTGCCGCAGGTAGGCTTTGGCTTGGTGGCAGAACCCGCATGTGGGTGTGGTGTAGATGGTCACCTGCATGGGAAACCTCTCCTGCCGGTTATGGGCTACGCGCCCCCGTGTCCCCGGGGCGGCGAGGGGGCATCGGCCTCGCTCTCGGCGTCAAAGGCCGGTGCGTAGGGTTTGAGGTCCAGGACGGGGGTGCCATCCAGGGCATCCAGGCCCCGCACCCGCAGCCGGGGCCCCTCCACGGCCACCACACGGACCACTGTGGCCCCCAACGCGTTGGGGCGGTAGGGCGACCGCGTGGCAAAGACGCCCCGCTTGGGCACCGAGGGGTCGTCCCGGGGGTGCAGGCGCAGGCTGTACCCCTTGTCCGCCACCAGGTGGAAGTAGAAGAGCACGAGCAGGGCGTCCCCTGGCCGGATGCCGTCCAGCCCTTCCTCCAGTTCGGGCCGGAGGACGATCTCCACCTCGTGCTGGCGCAGTTCCTCTGGCTCCGCCATCTCGCGGAAGGGGCTGCGCACCCAACCGATGGGCATGAGGGTGATGGCCGTTTCTTGCGACCTATCTTCCACGCATACCCCCTATCCGTTCCATCCGCTCCCAGAATCCGTTGCCAGCGCCCTGGGCAGGGACAAGCCCTGCCCCTACAGGCATGGGTCCGTTCCATTCGTTCCCCAAATCCGTTGCCAGCCCCCGCCTACGTCGCCGGCGCCGGCTGGAGGCGCGCCTCCCCGGGCCGGGGCTCGCGGCGCGGGGCCTCGTCGCGGAACTGCTTCTGGTACAGTTCGTAGTAGAGGCCGCGGCGGGCCAGCAGTTCCTGGTGCGTGCCCCGCTCCACGATCTCGCCGCCGTCCACCACCAGCACCTGGTCGGCGTTGCGGATGGTGGAGAGGCGGTGGGCCACAATGAAAGCCGTGCGGTTCTCCAGGAGGCGCTCCAAGGCCCGCTGGATGAGCACCTCCGTGCGGGTGTCTACGCTGGAGGTGGCTTCATCCAGGATGAGGATGCGGGGGTCCGCCAGGATGGCCCGGGCGAAGGAGATGAGTTGCCGCTGCCCCAGGGAGAGGTTGCTCCCCCGCTCCGTGACCTCCGTCTGGTACCCCTTGGGCAGGTTCACGATGAAATCGTGGGCGTTGACCAGGCGGGCCGCTGCCTCCACCTCTTCGTCGGTGGCGTCCAGGCGGCCGTAGCGGATGTTGTCGGCGATGGTCCCCGAGAAGAGGAAACTATCCTGCGGGACCATGCCCATCTGGGAGCGGAGGCTGGCCAGGCGCACGTCCCGCACGTCGTAGCCATCCACCAGGACCTGGCCCTCGGTCACGTCGTAGAAGCGGGCCAGGAGGGCCACGATGGTGGTCTTGCCGGCCCCGGTGGGCCCCACCAGGGCGATCGTCTGCCCGGGCTCCGCCACGAGGTTGATGCCCTTCAGGACCGGCTCGCCGGGCTTGTAGGCGAAGTGCACGTTCCGGAACTCCACCCGGCCCTGGATGGGGGGCAGGTCCACCGTGCCATCCCGTTCCCGGTACTCCTCGGGCGTGTCCAGGAGGTGGCAGATGCGCTCCGCGCCGGCCAGAGCCGACTGGGCCATGGTGTACAGGTTGCTCAGGCGGCGGATGGGCTGGAAGAAGCGCTGGACGTAGGCGATGAAGGCGACGATGGTGCCCACGCTTGCCTGGCCCGAGACGGCGAGGTGCGCTCCGTAGCCCACGACGATGGCGATGGCAACTGTGCTCAGGACGTCCACCGCGGGCATGAAGGCCGAGGTGATGGTCTGGGCTTGGACGTTGGCATCGCGGTTTTCGGCGTTGAGAGCCATGAAGCGCTGCAGGTTCTGGGACTCGCGGGCGAAAGCCTGCACCACCCGCATGCCGGAGAGGTTCTCCTCCAGGTCGGCGCTCACGGCCCCGATCTTCTCCCGCGTGCGGCGGAAGGCCGCCCGCGCCCGCCGGGAGAAGATCACCGTGGTCCCCACCATGAAGGGAAGGACGGCGAAACTGCTGAGCGCCAGGCGGGGGTGCATGGAGACCATGACCACGAGGATGCCCACCAGGAGGAGGACGTCGCTCACCAGGTCCACGAGCCCGTTGGAGAGGAACTGGTTGATGACGTCCACATCGTTCACCAGGCGGGACATGAGGTCTCCGGCCTCCCGCTCGTCAAAGAAGCGCATGGTGAAGCCCTGGATGGCGCGGAAGATCTCCGTCCGCATGCGGGCCAGGGTGCGCTGGGAAGCCAAGCCCATCAGGTAGGTCTGCCCGCCCATGACCAGCCAACTGGCCACGTACGTGGCCAGCAGGAGGAGCACGATGCGGATGAGCCCTGCCCGGTCCCCCACAGCGATGAAGCGGTCCACCGCCAGTCCGATGAGGTAGGGGCCCGCCAGTTGGAGGCCCGAGTTGGCCAGGACGAGGACAGCTGCAGCCATGATCAGGAGGGCCACCGGTTGCAGGTACGCCCCCAGCCGCAGGAGGGTCCCGCGGCGGTTTGCGGCGCGCTCTTCTTCCAGAACCATCATCCGGCGGAAGCCGGGTCCAGGTCCGTGCATCATGGGAGCACACCCTCCCCTAGAGGCAGAGGTGCAGGCTCTACGTCCTCCACCGTCTGCAGGTAGTAGAAGTCGGCGTAGATGGGGCTCTCGTGGAGGAGCTCTTCGTGGGTCCCCTGGGCCACGATACGGCCGTGGTCCAGCACCAGGATGAGGTCTGCATGGCGCAGGGTGCTCATCCGCTGGGCGATGACGAAACTGGTGCGCCCCTTCATCAGGCGCAGCAGAGCCTGTTGGATCTGGTATTCCGTCTCCACATCCACGCTGGAGGTCGCGTCGTCCAGGATGAGGATGCGGGGGTCCAGCAGGAGGGCGCGGGCGATGGCGATGCGCTGCTTCTGCCCGCCAGAGAGGGTGACGCCCCGCTCGCCCACCGGCGTGTCGTACCCCTGGGGGAAGGATATAATGAAGTCGTGGGCCTCGGCGGCCTGGGCCGCGGCGATGATCTCCTCGTCCGTGGCGTCCGGCCGGCCGAAGGCGATGTTCTCCCGGATGGTGCCGGTGAAGAGGGTGGTCTCCTGGAGCACCATGCCGATCTGGGAGCGGAGCGATTCCAGCGTGACCTCGCGCACGTCTATGCCATCCACCAGGACGCGCCCTTCGGTGGGGTCGTAGAAGCGGGGGATCAGGTTGACGATGGTGGTCTTGCCCGACCCCGTGGCCCCCACCAGGGCCACCATCTGGCCGGGCTTGGCGGTGAAAGAGACGTCCCGCAGGACGTACTCGCCCCCGAAGTAGCGGAAGGAGACGTGGTCAAACGTCACCTCGCCGCGGATGGGGGGGAGGGGCCGCGCGTGGGGGGATTCCGTCACCTCGGACTGGGCGTCCAGGATCTCAAAGACCCGCTCGGCCGAGGCCCCGGCGCGGGCGATCATCCCCAGGATCATCCCCAGCATGCCGATGGGCATCATCAGGAGGCCCAGGTAGGTATTGAAAGCCACCAGTTCGCCCAGGCTGAGCCGGCCGCCCATCACCTGGACCCCACCGAACCCCAGGACG
>DAOTYM010000379.1:0-3518 GCA_034434775.1 Anaerolineae bacterium
CCTGGCCGGGGGGGTCAACTGGGTGAACTTCGGCCTCCTTCTGGAAGGGGACGCCACCAACGACGATGCGGTGAACACCCTGGACTACTCGCGCCTCTACGAAACCTTCGGGGGCAGCGATGCGGCAGCCGATTTCAACCAGGATGGCCGGGTGAACATCCTGGACTATTCCGTGTTGTACAGCAATTTCTGGCTTACGGGACCCAGGCCGGTCCTGGCACGCCCCTCCGCCGGGGCACCGCTGCAGGGGACAGACGTGGTGACCCTGACCGTGGTGGGCGGAGAGGCGTTTGCCCGGTGGCCCTTGGTTGCCCCCGTCGTTGTAGACACGGGGAGAACGGAAGTGGACGGCGTGGAAGTCCACCTGGCCTTCGACCCCACGGTCCTCCAGGTGGTGGATGCGGGTGGGCAGCCAGCCAACCAAGTGGAGCCAGGGACGGTACTGGGCCAGGTGATCCGCAACCTGGCCGACAACGCGGCCGGCGAGGTCCACTACGCGGCGGGCGTGCCCTTTGGCCAGCCGAGGGTGGCAGGCACGTTCGACCTTGCCCGGGTCCGATTTAAGCCCCTGCGGCCCACGCCACCAGAAGGGACCACGGTCCGCATCACCGATGCCATTGCAGCCAGGGCAGGGATGCCCCACGTGCTCCATCTGGAAGACGCGCTCTTCCGGGTCCGGGTGCGCGTCATCCTGCCCATGGTGTGGCGGAAGGCTGTCACGGGTGGCCTAGTCCCATGAGCGGTCTGCATGCGGATATGCCGCACGCGGTTCCTACAGCTGGACAGCGCGAGTCAGTTGCTTCAGAAAGGGCAGCCGCGGAAGCGCGGGTGGCCTTCTTGCGGGGCAAGCCCTGGGCCCGGGCTGCCAAACGGGCCCTGGACGTGGCTTTGGCCGCCCTGGGGCTCCTCGCGGCCGCCCCCCTCATGGCGGGCATCGCCCTGGCCATCCGCCTGGACTCGCCGGGCCCGGTCCTCTTCGTCCAGTGGCGGGCAGGGAAGGACAAGCGCCCCTTCCGCATGGTCAAGTTCCGCACCATGGTGGACGGGGCCGAGGCGATGCTCCCGCGGCTCCTGGCCGAGCGGGGCCTTGTGGAGCCGGTCCTCAAGGTCCCCGACGACCCCCGGGTGACGCGGGTGGGCCGGTTCCTGCGGGCCACGGGGCTGGACGAACTGCCGCAACTGTGGAACGTGCTGCGGGGCGAGATGAGCCTGGTGGGGCCCAGGCCGGAGGAGTGGCGGCTCGTGCCCTACTACGGGCCGCACCAGGAGGCGCGCTTTTCGGTGCGGCCTGGCCTCACCGGGCCGGTGCAGGTGCGGGGGCCGGTCCTCTCGCTGGAGGAGCGTGCCGCCCTGGAACTTGCGTACCTCCGGGACTGGTCCCTCTGGGAGGACCTGAGGCTCCTCCTGCTGACCGTGCCGAAGATGCTGCGGGGAGGCAATGCAGCCATCAGCGGTCAGCAGGCGGTGGTCAGCGGTCAGCAAGCAGTGGACGGCGGTCCGCGGTCGGCCGTCGGCGGTCTCCTTCTACAGGATAGGGACGATGGATGCGGAAGCGCTTCTGAACAGGATTGAGCACCGCGAGGCGGTGGTCGCGGTCATCGGCCTGGGGTATGTGGGCTTGCCCTTGGCGGTGGCCTTTGCCGAGGCCGGGTTCCCCGTGGTGGGCGTAGACGTGGATCCGCAGAAGGTGGAGGCCATCGGCCGCGGCGAGTCGTACGTGCAGGACGCCCCCTCCGAGACGCTGGGCCACCTGGTCGCGGCTGGCCTGCGGGCCACGACGGACTACGACGTCCTGCGGGAGGCCGACGCAGCCATCATCTGCGTGCCCACGCCCTTGAGCAAGACGAAGGACCCGGACCTGTCGTACATCGTCGCCGCGGCCGATGCCGTGGCCCAGAGGCTGCACCGGGGGATGCTCGTCGTCCTGGAGAGCACCACCTACCCCGGCACCACGGAGGAACTGATCCTACCGCGCCTCCAGGCGGCGCAGGGACAAGCCCTGGAGGTGGGGCGGGACTTCTTCCTGGCCTTCTCCCCGGAGCGGATAGACCCGGGGCGCAAGGACTGGACGGTCCGCAACACGCCCAAGGTCATCGGGGGGATGACGCCGGCGTGCCTGCGGGTGGCACGGGCCCTGTACGGGTCGGCCATTGAGCGGGTGGTGCCGGTCTCTTCGCCGCGGGCGGCGGAGATGGTCAAACTCCTGGAGAACACCTTCCGCGCCGTGAACATCGCCCTGGTCAACGAGGTGGCCCTCATGTGCGACCGCCTGGGCCTGGACGTGTGGGAGGTGATTGACGCCGCGGCGACCAAGCCCTTCGGCTTCATGCCCTTCTACCCCGGGCCGGGCCTGGGCGGGCACTGCATCCCCATTGACCCCCACTACCTGGCCTGGAAACTGAAGACGCTGAACTACAACGCCCGCTTCATCCAACTGGCGGAGGAGGTCAACTTCGGCATGCCCCAGGTCGTCCTGGGGAAGATCGCCGATGCCCTGAACGAGGACGGCAAGCCGCTGCGGGGTGCCCGCATCCTGCTGCTGGGGGTGGCCTACAAGGCCGATGTGGGCGACGTGCGGGAGTCGCCGGCCCTGGACCTCCTGCACCTCCTGCGGGCCAAGGGGGCGGACGTGGCCTACCACGACCCCTACGTGCCGAGCGTGGTCCTGGACGGGGCGCCGGAGGGGCCTGTGCGGCTGGAGTGCGCCCCGCTGGAACGCCAGACGCTGCAGTGGTCGGACTGCGTGGTCATCGTCACGCCCCACAGCACCTACGACTGGGCGTGGGTGGTGGAGAACAGCCGCCTGGTGGTGGACACACGCAACGCCACCAAGGGGCTGGGGGCGAACCCCGGGAGGATCGTGAAACTGTGAACGACTGCAGACCGCCGACGGCCGACCGCAGTCCCGGGGTTGAAGCGTATGCCGTACAAGTTTGAGCGGCTGGAGGTTTGGGAGTTGGCCCTTCAGTACCTGGACCTTGTGTACGGCATTGCCCAAAGGTTGCCACGCCAGGAGGAGCACAACTTGGCCGCTCAGATGAGGCGTTCTGCCACCTCCATCTGTCTCAACATCGCCGAAGGCTCTACCAGCCAGAGCGATGCGGAGCAAGCGCGCTTCCTGAACATGGCCATCCGCTCCCTTGTGGAGACCGTCGCCTGCCAGCACATCGTCAGCCGACGCCGGTACTTGGAAGACCTCAACCCTCTGCGAGAAGCCTACCGGCTCAGCGAGACCCTCTTTGCCAAGTTGCAGGCGTTCAAGGCCTCTCTGAAGGCCGACAGGGGACAAGGCGCATGAGAGCAGACTTTAGCCAAGCGCCCCTCCAAGGGCATATCCGCGGTCCGCAGTCTGTGGTCCGCGGTCCTGTCCTGGTGACCGGCTGCGCTGGCTTCATCGGCTGGAAGGTGGCGGAGCATCTCCTGGACGAGGGGGTCCAGGTGGTGGGGGTGGACAACCTCAACGAGGCCTACGACGTGCGCCTGAAGCGGTGGCGGCTGGCGCGGCTGGAAGGCAAACC
>DAOTYM010000380.1:0-9729 GCA_034434775.1 Anaerolineae bacterium
CCCCTTTGGGCGCGCGGTGCTCCTTCACCCAGGCCTCAAACCACTCCGGGTCCAGGATTTGGATGAGGGCCACGGCGCGGTCCGGCCGCTGGGAGAAGAGGTCGCAGAGGGTGCAGCGGGAGCGGTAGGCCTCCTCAATGGCCTTGTCCAGCGCCGAATGGGGCAGTTCCCCTTCCTTCCACCGGCGGAAGGTCTCGCAGAGGGGCTCCGCTACCTTCCGCCACCGGTAGTCGTAGTAGTCGTCAATCAGTTTCTGCTGCCAGTGCCAGGCTTCGGCCTTGGGATCCCCTTCGCCTTGCGCCATCGTGCTCGCCTCCTCTGGTGGGCCCCTGTGCTCCAAGGGCCCGATCCCACCTACAGGACCAGGGCGTCGGCCACCAGGTCCACCACGCCCTTGACCTCCACGCCCAGGCCGTAGTGCTCGTTCAGATCCGAAAGTTGGGTCTTGCAGTTCTCGCAGGCAGTGACGACCCACTGGGCCCCCGTGCGCCGGATCTGCTCCACCTTGGGCTTGCCAGCCCGCATCCGCACGTCCTTCATCCCTGGCTCGGCGATGAGGCCCCCGCCCCCGCCACAGCACCAGTTCAGTTCCCGGTTGGGGGTGAGTTCGCGGAAATCCGTGGCCACGGCCCGGATGAGGAGGCGTGGCTCCTCAAACATGCCGGCGTTGCGCCCGATGTTGCACGGGTCGTGGTAGGTGAGGGGCACCGTAAAGGTGCCGGGGCGGACGCGGATGCGGCCCTCCTGCAGGTAGTCGGCCACCAGTTTGACGATGCTCACGCGCTCCAGGCCTGCCACTTCCTCACCGAACCAGCCGTCAAAGTAACTGAGGAGGGTGCGGGTGGCGTGGCCGCACTCCGGGTAGACGATGACTTGGGCGCCAAGGCGGCGGGCTTCGTCCACAATCCAGTGGGCGGCCTGTTTCGCTTTCTCCATATCGCCGACGAAAAAGGAATGGTTAGTGGCGGTGAACAGGCTCAGGCTCCAACTCTCCTTTGCGGCGTAGAAGATCTTCACCGCGGGGATGACAGCGTGCTCTCCAACCAGCGGCACGTAGAGAACGCGTGCCCCTGCCTGGCCCACTGGGATCCGGAGGTCAGGAGCGTTCCACTCCTTCTGCAGCCGCTCCTCCATGGCATGGAACTGGTCCACGTAGAACTCTTTCAGAGCATCAATGATCTCCCCTTTGCTGACCTCGGCCTTGCCGATCTCAGCGACCATTTCCATGCCCATCCCCTCCTGAAGGAGGGCGTAGCGCGCGGTGCTGACCAAGAGCCCGGTATCCAGGTGGAAGGGGCAGACCAGAGTGCAACGCCGACAGCCCGTGCAGTCCCAGAGCGCCCGCCGGAGTTCCTCCACCGTTCGGTCGTCCGGAGGGCGGTTCTCCCGATACCAATCCAGCAGGGGGTTCCCCTTGGGCTGGAGCAGTTTTTTGACCAACAGGGCTCGGTAAGCGGGGATGTGAGCAGGGTCGTGGGAGTACGCGTAGAAATGGCAGGCGTCCGCACAGAGCCCACAGCGGATGCAGATGTCAAAAAAGTACTGGAGCGGGCGACTCAGGCGCTGGCGCATCGTCTCCGTAAATGTTTCCAACATGACACCCTCCTAACTATAGGCCACCATCTTGGCTAGCACATAGCCGACCATGTGGATGAACTTGCTGAAGGGGAAGTAGACCATGAGGAGCTGCACGAAGGCAAAGTGCCAGGTAAAGGCAGGGCCAGCGCTCTGGGGGGCCGGTTGCCACTGGAAAGAGGCAAGCCCCAGGAAGAAGCGGTTCAGCTCTCCAAGGTCTAGAGCGTGGAGAAGGTGGATGTGGAGGCCGGTCACCGCAATGCTGATCAGCAGAAACAGGGCGAGGTAGTCCTGGGGCACCGAGAGCAGTTTGCGGCGGCCGCCCATGCGGTGGGCCAGAGCGTAGGAAAGAAGGAGGAGGAACAGGAGGCCCACGATCGTCCCGAACACGGCCCAACCCACCGGCTCTCCCGCGAAGAGGTGGACGAAGACGGGCAGGTGGTGCACCAATACCAGGAAAAGGGCGCCATGCAGGACCAGGCCGGCGACGATAGGGAGGGCGGAGCCGCTGATCCGAAGCGCGTTGAACACCATCTTCAGGGTGATGGTCTCTATCAGCACTTCCATGAAGGGGCCCCAGCGGCGGTGAGGGCGGGGATACAGGCTCAGATGACCGGCCGCGGGCTTGCTCTGCCACCACTGGAAGACCTGGTAAGCCAGGCCCCCGACGAAGACGGCCACGGCGATGTACGGCGTGATGTACGCCACCAGAAAAGCGATCGTGTCCACAGCCCAGAGACCTCCTTGAAGGCGCACGGGAGGGGGAGGAGGTTCCCCTCCTCCCCCTGCGGCTCACTTGACGCGGCGGATGAGGAAGCGGAAGACCCCCTCGCCCTTCTCCATCTTGACCAGTTCGTTGCCGCTGCTCTTGGCCCAGGCGCTGATGTCGGCCATGGAGCCCGGGTCGGTGGCCAGCACCTCCAGGATGCCGCCCACCGACACGTTCTTGATCTCCTGGCTGGTCTTCACCACAGGCATGGGGCACTGCAGGCCCCGCGCGTCCAGGGTCTTCTCAGGCTTGAGTTCGTCCATCGTTTATCTCCTTTCCAAAAAGTCTTTTGTGATGATCGCGTAGGGCGCGCCGGCGCGCCCCTTCCATCCGCTCCATCCGCTCCAGAAATCTGCTGGCAGCACGCCTGGCCGAGGCTGCGAAGCCCGCGTGAAGGGACCGCGTGGCGCTGGCTCAGATGAACAGGGTGATGTCCGCGCCCTGCGCCTCCAGCACATAGGTGGCCGCGCCCACCACGTCCGTGACCTCGTCAATCAGGTCCTCCCGGCGGATCTCCATGACGTCCATGCTCATCTGGCAGGCCAGGAGCCGGACGCCCAGGTCCACCGCCGTCTTGCGCAGTTCTGGCAGGGAGGTCACCCCCTTGTCCCTCATCATCTTCTTGAACATCCAGCGGCCGAGGCCGCCGAAGTTGAAGCGCGAGGGCCCCAGGCGGTCAATGCCGCCCCGGTTCATCAGGCCCAGCATGCGGCCGAAGAGCCCCTTGCCGGTCAGGTTGCCCTTCTGGATGGCCTTGAGGCCCCAGAAGGTGAAGAACATGCTGGTCTGCATGCCCATGGCCGCGGCGGTGGTGCCGATGATGAAGGCCGCCATCACCCGGTCCATGTCCCCGCTGAACACCACGATGCTGCACTTCCTCACGTCCTCGGACATCTCTTTCCCTCCTTAGTTTTGTAGGACGACTGCGCCACGCGGCTAAATCTGGCTGATGGCCGCGATCTGCCGCAACCGTGCGACGAGGTTCCGCCGCTCCTCGCCGATCTCGCCGAAGGTCCGCGCCACCAGGTGGAGGAGTTTGGTCAGCCGCTGCAGGTCCTCGCCCGGCATGGTGCGGATGCTCCCCGCCGCGTCCTGGAGCGCGCCTTCGTCCAGGCCCAGTTGGCGGGCCAGGGCCGCCAGGCGGGCTTGCCAGGCTTCCCCTTCCCCTGCAGGGGCGGCGAACTGGCAGGCGACCACGGTGGCCACCTGCTGCCCCTCCACCCAGACCGGGGCGCTCAGGGTCAGGAGCCCGGCGTGGCAGGGACGGAACTCCCCTGGCCTGGCCCCTTGCCAGGAGGCCAGGCACCGCCTGCGCCCTTCGTCGGTAGCCAGGATGAGGGTGCACAGGGCCGAGCAGTGGCTCACGGGGGTGAGGGGCACGCCCTTCGCATCCAAGGTGACGGCAGCGAGGCGCAGCGCCTCGGCGAAGATCTCCTGGATGGGGAGCACGCATGCAAGGGGGAGGGGGGATGCGTCAGGGGTCCACTCCCCTTCGGCGGGGAGGGCTGCCTCGGCTGGCCCCTGTGGCTCTTTCCCTTTCCGTTGCTCCAGCCAGGCCTCCACCTGGTCGCGGCGGAAGCGCCACTGCCCCCCGACCTTGACCCCCTGGAGCGTCCCGCGCTTGAGCATGCGGTAGATGGTGACGCGGTCTACCTGCAACAGGTCCTGCAGTTGTCGGACGGTGAGCAGGCCCTCCGGGTCCTTCATGGTGAAGATTATAACAAGCTATGGCGGTTTTGTCAAGTTGCGCGCCCCTGATAGAACTTGTTATAGCAAATCCACCATCCGCGGGACCTCCGCCGGTCACCTGCAGGGCGGGCCCTGCCCTGGAACTCTGACATGCCGCCTGACCCCGCCGTTGGGCCTACAGCAAGTGGCCTATGGCGGATGCTTCTGGGCGGCGGGTTGCCCCCCATCCGCTTTCTGTGGTATAATTTCTTCAGGAGGCCCTCTCTCCATCCCTCCGGGCCCATAGCTCAGCGGCAGAGCAGCCGGCTCATAACCGGTCGGTCTCAGGTTCGAATCCTGATGGGCCCACCTGCTCACCCCAAACGGCCCCGGCCTCGCAGGGGCGAGGTGAGGCATTGGGCCCTCGGGGCCGCGGCCAGAGGGGCCTGACAAGAGGCATTTTGCTTTCTCAGCGGACGAAGGCTCGTTCCGGCAAAGGCCGGAGCCCCGTTCCCCCAGCGGCCTCCGACCCTTCAGTGCGCCAGAACTCCTGAGAAGGTTCCGCCCGGAGGACCACATGGGTCCTGGACCTGAACGCCCACACGGGATGGCTGAGGGGCTGCCCTCCCTGCTCGTGGCCCTCGCGGTGGCCTGCCTCGTGGCGGCCACCCGCGCCGCCTTCCACACCGCCACCGTCTGGGGCACGGTGCGGGATGCGCTGAGCGGCCTCCCCATCCCGAACGCGGCGGTGGAGGTCTCGGGAGAGCAGGTCTCGGCCCAAGAGGGGGCGTTCCAGGTGCGCCTGCCGCCCGGTCGGTGGGTGCTGCGGGCTCAGGCCCCGGGCTTCGCCCCTCTGGAGGCCCCCTTGGACACGCGCACCGCCTATCCCCGCCGCCTGCGCAAGGACCTCGCCCTTTCTCCCCTGGAACTGACGGTCCTGGTGCGGGATGGAGCAAGCGGCACCCCTCTCCCCGGGGCGCAGGTCCAGGCGGCTGGCCACCCCTGCACCACCGATGCAATGGGCGAGTGCCGGTGGCTGCGCCTGTCCGGGGCCGTCGCCCTGCGGGTGGAGGCCGAGGGGTTCCGCCCTGCGGACCTCCGCCTCTCGCCCCAGGAGGCCCTCCGCCACCAGGAGACCCACAACCCTTTGGAAGTGCGCCTCCAGCCCCTCTGCCTGACCCTCCGCGTGGTGGACCCCCAGGGCGTGCCAGTGCCGGGGGCGTGGGCCACGGCCGGTCCCCGGGAGGGCCAGGCCGATGCCGATGGCCGCATCACCCTCTGCCGGGTGCCCGCGGCGCTGGACGTGCAGGTCCAGGCCGAGGGATTCCTGCCGTGGCGGGGCCTCTGGCGGGCCCCGTCGGAAGGCGTGCCGCCTCCCCTGGATGTGGCCCTTGCGCCTCGCCGCACGCCGGGCCGCGTCCTCTCGGAAGGCCCCAGGGAGGAGCCGGTTGCCGGCGCCCGGGTGCGGGTCGGCCCCCAGGAGGTCCGCACAGGCCCTGACGGTGCCTTCGTCCTGGAGCGGCTGAGGTCCGGCGACGGGGGGCAGGTAGAAGCCGATGGCTACCAGCCCCTCGCCTGGACCTACACAGGCCAGGAGCGGCTGGAGTTCCGCCTGACGCCCCTGCCCACGGTGGTGCAGGTTGTGGACCTCCTCTCCGGGGAGCCCGTGCGCGGCGCCTGGGTGGCGGCAGCGGGGGGAGAGGCCCAGGCGGACGGCGCTGGGCAGGCCATCCTCCTGGGTGTGGCTCCTGGGGAGGAGGTTCGCGTGCGCGCAGAAGGGTACCTCTCCGCTGCCGTCCCGACGCCCCCGGACCGCCGCGTGGTGGTCCACCTCCTGCCCCAGGTGGTGGAGGGCACGGTGCGGGACGCGGAGACCGGGCTCGCCATCCCTCGGGCGCGGCTCTACACTCCTGCGGGCCTGGTGCGCGCCGACGCGCAAGGGCGGTACCACCTGGCTGGCTACGAAGCAGCCCCCACCGTCCAGGTGCTGGCCGCCGGCTACCGCAGGGCCACCTACTACCTGGCCCCGGAAGCCCTGGGGGAGGCCCTGCGTGCTCCGGGCGCGCAGGCAGGGGTTGCAGTGCGCCCCGTCCAGGGAGGGAAGGGCGTGGACCTGGACTTCCTCCTGCAGCCCCACGCCGTCCACGCGCTCTACATCCCCCTGGGGCGGCTGAGCGACCCGGCCGCGGTGCGGGCCCTCCTGAACCTGGTGGCCGAGAGCGACCTGAACGGGGTGGTCGTGGACGTGAAGGGGGACAAGGGCCGGTTGGCCTTCCGGCCCCGCAACGCCATCGCCCAGGAGGCGGGGGCCTTCCGCACCGACCTGATGGACCTCGGGGAACTCCTCGCCTTCTGCCAGGAACACGGCCTCTACACCGTGGCGCGGATGGTGGTCTTCAAGGACCCGGTGTTGGCCGAGGCCCGCCCGGAGTGGGCCCTGCACCGCCCCGACGGCTCCCTGTGGCTGGACCGCGGCGGCTCGGCCTGGGTGAACCCCTACCTTTCGGAGGTGTGGGACTACAACCTCGCCCTGGCCCGGGAGGTGGCCGACCTGGGGTTTGACGAAATCCAGTTGGACTACGTCCGCTTCCCCTCCGATGGGGAGGTCGGGGCGGTGGACTACGGCCAGGAGAGCACGCGCGAGACCCGCATCGCCGCCATCCAGGGCTTCATCCGGGCTTTTGCCGACGCGCTGGAAGACAAACCCGTCTTCACCGGGGTGGACGTCTTCGGGCTCACGGTGACCGTGCACCCCGAGAGCGAGATGGGGATCGGCCAGCGGGTGATGGACCTAGCACCCTACGTGGACTACCTGTGCCCTATGGTCTACCCTTCCACCTTTGCCCCCGGCAACCTGGGCCTGGCGGACCCTTACGCCTCACCCTACGAAGTGGTCTACCGCAGCGTCCAGGAGGCCAGCCGGCGGGTGCCCCCGGGCACCCGGGTCAGGCCGTGGCTCCAGCACTACTTCTACGGTCCCGACGACCTGCGAGAGCAGATGCAGGCCGCCGCGGACGCGGGAGGCTGGGGCTGGATGTTCTGGAACAGCCGCGCCAACTACCTCTATCCCCAGGTCTTCTCCTTCCACACAGGTACGCCGTGAGGGCCTTGCGGGAGGCGCGAAAAGCACGGAGGCGCTGAAGGCCTCCGTGCTCTCCGTGCCTTTGCTCCAGGGGGCAGCAGCGCTGGCGCTACCCCTGGTTTCCGCTGGCCGTGCCCAGGGCCGGCGGCATGGCCCGGCCCGGTTCTGCGGCCGTAGCCTGGCGTGCCCGCAATCCCTGCACCCGCCGGGCGAGGGCCTGCACGCGGGCCCGCAGTTCCTGGGGGTCAAAGGGCAGGTTGAGGTGCATATCCGCCCCCATCTGGTAACCCAGCACGACATCCTTCTGGGCTGCCCGCTGGAGGAGGAGCACCACCGCCACATCCCAACTGCGGCGGACCACCCCGCAGAAGGCGAACCCCTCTGGCCCGGGCTTGCTCACCTCTAAGAGGACCACGTCGCACGGCTCTCGGTCCAGGAAGAGGATGGCTTCCAGTTGGTCCTGGGCTACCGAGACCTGATCTCTTTCCTCCGCAAAAACCTGCTCCACTTGCGCGATCAGGTCCTTATCCGCAGAGACCAGAAGAACCCGGGCCGACATTTCTTCTCCTTCTCCTTTCCTTGTTAAGCCCCCACTTGTGTGGGGCACCTGGCCCCAGGGATCGCCTGCCGGCCAGGTGCCCCCTCGCTCATCACCAGGCCTGCAGCCGGCTCCAGTCCTCCTCGGGCCGGCACCAGGCGGGGGCCACATCGTCGGCTGGCTCCACCGTCAGCCGCGTGGGCGCCGGGATGCTCCACGGCCCAGGCTGGTCCAAGAAGGAGGTATCCAGGATGTACAGTTCCCAGTTCCCGTCTTCCCGGTTGCTCTGGAAGAGGAGGCGCAGGCCGTCGCAGTCCCAGGCCGGCTGGGCGTCGTCGGCCGGGCTGTCGGTGAGGCGGGTCTCGTCGCTGCCGTCCGGCCGCACCACGTACAGGTCCCACTGCCCATCGCGGTCCGACTGGAAGGCGATCCAGTCCGCCTTCTCCGTCCGCCAGTTGGGCAGGAGGTCGTCGCCGGGGCTGTCCGTCAGCCGCACCTCGTAGAAGCCGTCCAGGTCCACCACGAAGAGGTCCCAGTTGCCATCGCGGTTGGAGCGGTAGACGATGCGGTTGCCCACAGGCGACCAGACCGGGTCCAGTTCGTCCGCTTCGCTGAAGGTGATCTGCCTCACCTCGTCGGTATCCAGGTCCACCACGAAGAGGTCCCAGTTGCCGTTGCGGTTGGACTGGAAGGCGATCTTGGTGGCGTCTGGCGACCAGACCGGGTTCTCATCGTCGGCGTCGTGGAAGGTCAGTTGCCGGTGGAACGAGCCGTAGACGTCGGTGACGAAGATATCCCAGTTCCCGGTGAGGTTGCTCTGGTAGGCCATCTCCTCCCGAGAGCAGGCATCCGGGAAGGACGGATCCAGGTCGTCCACCCCTTCGTTGAAGGTGATCTGCCGCACGATGACCCCTTCGGGGTCGGTCACGTAGATCTCCCAGTCGCCATCCCGCGCCGACTGGAAGGCGACCCACTGGGCGCTGGGCGAGCGGCTGAAGGCCACATCCGGCCCTTCCACCTCGGTGATGCGCCAGAAATCCGACCCATCGCCGAAGATGCCGTAGATCTCCCAGTCCCCATCCCGGTAGGAGTTGAAGAGCCCCCAGTCCGGGCAGGCGCAGGCGGGCAGCACGGGGTAGGCCAGGACCCGCAGGTTGTAGTTGTTGTCGCAGAGGACGGGGTGGATGCCCAGCCACCTCTGCGGGAGGACCCGCACGTAGTAGCGGCCATTTGCCGGCGCCGTCCACTCAATGTGGGAGGCTGGGCCGCCGAAGTCGTCGTTGGCCGCCAGGAGGGTCGTCCCGTCCGGGCCGTACAGTTCCAGGCGGGTGTCCACCATCACCAGCCCGAAGGTGGAGATGCGGTAGGTGGTCCCAGCCTCGGCGTCAAAGAAGGCCCAGTCCTCATCGGTCGGTTGGTGGAACGTGTGGCCCCGCTGTGCCATGCCGTTGGTGGCGATGGGAGAGGCTGCGGCAGGCGAGTTGTCTTGCTCCCAACCGTCCGCCAGCACCACGCAGGCGTAGCCCAAGTTGAAGCCCGTATCCTGGCAGTAGTCCAGGGTCACCTGCAGCGGTGGCCTGGGGCCTGCTGTCTGCCGCCAGCCGGGCGGCAAGGTCCCTTCGTCCACTTCCACCCGGTACTGGCCCTCGCTGAGGCCGCCCACCACCCAGATGCCGTTGGTGTTGGTCGGCCCGCTCCAGATAAGCCGGTTGTCGCTCACGCGGAACACCTTGACGATCACGCCGCGGATGCCAGGTTCGCCCGCATCCCGCACGCCGTTGGCGTTCACATCGTGCCAGATGCGCCCCCGCAGCCAGCCCGTGCATGGCGTGGCCGTGGCCGTGGGCGTGTGGGTCGGCGTATTGGTCGGCGTCGCTGTGGCCGTGGGCGTGTCCGTCGGCGTGTGGGTGGGCGTGGCCGTGGCCGTAGGCGTGTGGGTCGGCGTGCGGGTCGGCGTCGCTGTGGCCGTAGGCGTGTCCGTCGGCGTATTGGTCGGCGTCGCTGTGGCCGTAGGCGTGTCCGTCGGCGTGTTGGTCGGCGTCGCTGTGGCCGTGGGCGTGTCCGTCGGCGTGCTGGTCGGCGTCGCTGTGGCCGTAG
>DAOTYM010000381.1:0-18046 GCA_034434775.1 Anaerolineae bacterium
ATCCTGTGAGGGGGGATGCGGATGACGGAAAGGAAGGCGTTCTCGCTGCTTCTGGCGTTGGGCCTCGTCCTCCTGGCTGTGGCCGGGTGCGCTCCGCCTGAGAAGCCCACTCGGGACGGACCGGGGCCCCTCTCCATCCGCTTTGACCCGGGCGTCTCCGCCCCGGAGTACCACAGCCCCCTGGATTGGTGGCAGCGGAACCATTTCCGCTCCCTCAACAACGGGGAGATCGTGGAGGGGGATTGCACGTACTGCCACAACACCCAGACCTCTTGCGACAACTGCCACAACTACGTGGGGGTCAAGAGGTAAGGGGGGAGAATGCGATGTCCGGAGAGAACGGGACCTCTGTGCAAGGGCGCGAACCTGACGTGCCTGCCTCGCCGGTGCTGCGTTCGCGGCGGGCGTTCCTCATCGGGCTGGCCGCGGCCCTGGGCGGGGGGTGGCTGGGGGCAGTGCTGCACCGCCTGTTCCTGGCCGCGCCGCGGACGGTGCAACCGGCGCGCCTCCGCCTGGCGGACCTGCCACCAGGCGGGCATCTCGTCGTCACCTACGCTGGCAAGCCCGTATGGGTCCGCTGGGGCGCGGACGGGCAGGTGGAGGCCCTCTCCCTGGTCTGCACCCACCTGGGCTGCACGGTGGAGTGGCAGGAGGACACGGGGGAGTTCCGCTGCCCGTGCCACGAAGGGAAGTTTGACGCGGAGGGGCGGGCCACGGCCGGGCCGCCCAAACTCCCGCTCCAGAGGCTGCGGGTCCGGCGCGAGGGCGAGGTCCTCTGGATTGGCGAACGGCTGTAAGGGGGAGAAAGTCACCCGATGAGACGACGCGGGGTCACCATTGCGGGCTTGCTCATCCTCCTTCTGGCGGTATGGGGTGCCTCCCTGACGGCCGCGGAGGAGCCGCCGGTGGTCAAGGGGGCGGACCAGCGGGAGGGGAACCGCTGCGTGGAGTGCCACGTGCGGCCGGTGGCGGCGGACCTGGAGGCCTGGCAGGGGGATATCCTGGCCCAGGCCGAGAACCCCTGCGTCACGCTGCGGCGGGCGCGGGAGGAACTTTTCTACACCGAGAGCCTGATAGAGGCGGTAGAGGGGGCTGCCCAGAAGCCAGCGGCCCTGGAAGAGGCCCTGGCCCGGCGGCGGCAGGCGTACATAGCCCTCCTCGCGTCGGAGCCCCAGGCCCTGGAGGTGTTCGCCGGGGCAGCGGGGCAGGTGCGGCTCCAGTGGAGCCAGGTCTACGCCCGCGTCCACGATGCGGCTGATACCCGCACCCTTCTCATGATCTACGGCGTTGCCCTGGCCGTCACCTTGGTGCTCGTGTCGGGCCTGGTCCTGGCCTGGCGCATCACGGGGGCGCGGGGTGGGGCGGTCAGGCTGCGGGCTGGCGCGGCCACGGGCGTGGCCCTGGCCGCCCTCGTGGCCCTGGCGGTCTTCCTCTGGCCCTTCCGCGCTGGGGAAGACCCCAACGCCGTCATGGCCCAGGGCGACACCGTCCGCCAGGCCACGGTGGAGAAGGCCGAGGCCTCGGCTCAGGCGGCGGAGCGGACCATGGCCAAGGGGTGGGTCCTGGCCCAGATCGCTGCGGACTGGGCCCGGGTGGACCCGGCAGCGGCCCAGGCCGCGTTCGGCGATGCCCAGAAGGCCATGCAGGCCCTGGCCGAGGCTCGCTCCGAGTACCTGGCGGACATGCGCGCCGTGGCTACGGGCGCGCTCAACTGGCAGCAGCAGGACGAGGCCCTGGTGGCCTACCTCCAGAACCGCATCCGGGACGCCGCGCACCGCACCTGGGGCTGGCGGGCCGCGGCCGAGGCCTGGAGCCGCGTGGACCGCGAGGCGGCCGACGCTCTCCTGCGCCAGGCGGTGCAAGATTCCCTCAAGGAGCCTTCGGCTTCCTACCGGGACCTGGACCTGGCGGGCATCGCCGTGGTCTGGAGCCAGTGGGACGCGGACCAGGCGGAGGCCACGGTGGACCTCATCTACGATCCCTTCCTCCAGGCGCGGACGTGGACGCACCTGGGGAGCGAGTGGGCGGGCACGGCCCGCGGCCAGGCAGCCTTCGCGCGGGCGCTGGAGGCGGCCAGCCAGGTGGACGACGGGTTCCGGCGCTTCCTGGCCCTTATGGCCCTGGCAGAGGCCTGGCGGCCCTCTTCGGACGCCATGCACCGCGTGGCTCTGGGCGCGGCGCGGGAGGCAGTGGACGACATCGCCAGTTCCCTCACCGCGGCCTACGCCCTGGTCCGCTGGTCGGCGGCCTGGGCCCCCCTGGACCTGGAGATGGCTGTGGGGAGCGTGCTTTCCATTGACACCGCGCTGCCGGAGCCGCGGGTCCTGGGCCTGCGGGATGTGGCCCTGGCGGTGAGGGGCCAGGACTCCGGCCGGGCGGAGGAGTTGCTGCGGAAGGCGTGGGACGAATCTGCCCACATCGCACGCCCCTTTGACCGGGCCAGGGCCCAGGCAAGCCTCCTGGCGGCCTGGGCGGACCTCAACCCCGGCGCAGCCGAGGCCCTCCTGGGCGAGGTGGGGCGGCCGGAGCCCCGCGCCCTGGCCCAGCGGGACGTGGCCGTGGCGTGGGCTACGGCCGACGCAGCCCACGCCCTGGAGGTGGCGGCGGGCATTCCAGACCCCAGCGCCGCGGTGCAGGCGTACGTGAGGATAGCCGAGGTGCTCCTGGAGCGGGGGGACCAGGCTGGCGCCCGGCGCGCGCTGGAGGCAGCCTCGGAGCGGGCCGGGACCGTGGAGGCCCCTTCTCCTCTGCGGGACCTGGCTCTGGCCTGGGCCCCGGTGGACCTGGAACAGGCGTTGGACGTGGCTGGCCGCATCCCCGACCGGGCGGTGCGGGCCGAGGCTCTGCGGGACCTCTCGGTGCGGGCGGCGGCGCAGGACCTTTCCCGGGGCCGGGCTCTCTTCGCCCAGGCCCTGGAGGATGCCCGCGCCGCGTGGGTCCTGGGTGAGCCCTTTGCCGCGGCCGAGGCCCTGCGGGCCCTGGGCACGGCCTGGGCGGACCTGGACCCAGCGCTCGCTGGGGAGGCCTTCCGCCAGGCGCGTGAGGCAGCGCTGGCCGTGCCTGGTCGGTGAGGGAGGGCAGGGGAAGTGCTGCGCTACCGTGTGGAGGTGCCCAGCCTGCGCACCTACCAGCAGATGGTCAAGTGCCAGGCAGCCTGCCCTGCGGGCACCAACGCCCGTGCTTACGTCCTGGCCATCGCCCGGGGCGAGCACGCGCGGGCCTACGCCATCGCCCGCCAGAGCAACCCCTTCGCCTCCATCTGCGGGCGGATCTGCAATGCGCCGTGCGAGGCTGCCTGCCGCCGGGGGGCGGTGGATGCACCCATCGCCATCCGCGCCCTCAAGCGCTTCGTGGCCGAGCAGTTCGGCGTGGAGACGCCCCGTTTCACCCGCCACCACCTGGAGGCGCTCCTGGAGCGGGGCGCGGCCGATTCGGTGAGGTGGACGGACCTCCGCGCCCTGGGGCAGTTGCAGCAGGCCGGCGACTTCCGGCGGGGCAAGGTGGCCATCGTGGGAGCGGGGCCGGCTGGCCTTTCCTGCGCCCACGACTTGGCCCTTCTGGGGCACGAAGTGCACGTCTTTGAGGCAGCGGAGGAGCCGGGCGGCATGCTCCGCTACGGCATCCCGCCCTACCGCCTGCCCAGGGACCTGCTGGAGGCGGAGATCGGCTTCATCCTGAGCCTGGGGGTCCACCTGCACACCGGGGCGCGCCTGGGCCGGGATTTCGCCCTGCGGGACCTGCGGGAGCAGGGGTTTGCGGCCACATTCCTGGCCATCGGCGCACACCGAGGCCGGGCCCTGCGCATCCCTGGGGAGGACCTGCCAGGCGTGGTCCAGGCGGTGGACTTCCTGCGGCGGGCCAACGCAGGAGAGGCGGTGGAGGTGGGCCAGCGGGTGGTGGTGGTCGGCGGGGGGAACGCGGCCATGGATGCAGCCCGCACCGCCCGCCGCCTGGCCGGCCCCGGGGCCGCGGTGACGGTAATCTACCGCCGCTCGCGGGCGGAGATGCCTGCCACCCCCGGCGAGGTGGAAGAGGCCCTGCGGGAGGGGGTGCGGTTCCAGTTCCTGGCCAACCCGGTGCGGCTGCTTCCTGGCCCTGGGGGCCAGCGGGTGGCGCAGGCCGAGTGCCTGCGGATGCGCCTGGGCCCGCCCGATGCGTCGGGGCGGCGCCGCCCGGAGCCCATCCCGGGGAGCGAGTTCCTGCTGGAGGCTGACACGGTCATCGTCGCCATCGGCCAGGCCCCGGACCTCTCGTGGCTGGCCGACGAAGAGGGGTTGGAGGCAACCCGCGGGGGCACGCTGGCCGTGGCCGATGCCGACACCCTGGAGACCACCCTTCCGGGAGTCTTCGCTGGGGGCGACGCGGTGGGCCTGGGCCCCCTCATCGCCATCCAGGCTGTGGCCGACGGCCTGCGGGCAGCGCGGGCCATCCACGCCTACCTGCAGGGGACGCGGCTGCGGGTTCGCCTGGACGGGGCTTTCTCCGTGATCCCAGACCACCGCATGCCGGATGGGTACTACCGCCTGCGGCGGACGGAGCCCCCGCTCCTGCCGGTGGAGCGGCGCAGCCTGGAGGCGGAGGTGGAGGGGCCTTTCCCCCGGGAGGTGGCCGAGGAACAGGCCCGGCGCTGCCTCCAGTGCCAGGTGCAGACCGTCTTCCACGGCGACCGCTGCATCCTCTGCGGCGGCTGCGTGGACGTCTGCCCGGAGCGGTGCCTGAAGATGGTGCGCCTGGACCGCATAGAGGGGGACGAGGTGCTGGAGGCGGCGGTGGAAGCCCGCTACGGCCTGCCCCTGGCCGCGTTCCAGAAGGGATGGTGGCCGCCGGGCGTGTTGGAGCGGGGCACGGCCATGATCAAGGACGAGACGCGCTGCATCCGCTGCGGCCTGTGCGCGCGCCGCTGCCCCACTGGGGCCATCACCATGGAGGCCTTCCGCTTCAGGGAGGTGGTGGAACAGGAGGATCACGAATGACACGAATCGGCGAATGGCGCGAATGTGGAAGAGGATCACAAATGACGCGAATCGGACGAATGGCACGAATGTAAATAGAAAAGCATTCGTGAGATTCGTCTCATTCGTCCCATTCGTGTTTAGAGTGGAAGAGGATCACGAATGACGCGAATCAGACGAATGGCACGAGTGTAAATAAAAAAAGAATTCGTGGGATTCGTCTTATTCGTCCCATTCGTGTTTTCCGAGTTATGGGGAGGTAGAGGTGGCGGAGGTGCTTTTGCCCAAGAAGAGGCGTTCGTGGAAGGAAGTGGTCACCCAGTCGGCCGTGTGGCGGTCCTTCTTCCGCCACGGGGTGCCGAACAACGACCTGGACCGCTCCCTGGTCATCACCAGCAACGTCTTTCTGCACCTGCACCCCGTGCGGGTGCGCAAGCACGGCGTGCGCATCACCTACACCTTCGGCCTGGGCGGGCTGAGTTTCTTCCTGTACCTGGTGCTGGGGATCACTGGGGCCATCCTGATGCTGGAATACGTGCCCTCCACGGCCCGGGCCTACACCGACATCGTGCGCATCCAGTCCCAGGTCCCCTTCGGCGGCCTCCTGCGGAACCTGCACCGCTGGGGGGCGGAACTGATGGTCCTGACGGTGTTCCTCCATTTCTGCCGCGTCTTCTACACCGGGGGCTACAAGAGGCCGCGGGAGTTCAACTGGATCGTGGGCATCGTGGCCGGGTTCCTCACCCTGGCTTTCTCCTACACCGGCTACCTGCTCCCCTGGGACCAACTGGCCTACTGGGGCATCACAGTGGGGGGGAACATCGCCAGTTACGCGCCGCTGGTTGGACCCCAGATCCAGCGCCTGATGCTGGGCGGCGTCACCGTGGGGCAGCCGGCCCTGATCCGCTTCTACACCCTGCACTGTTTCATCCTGCCGGTGGCCTCGGCCATGGTGCTGGCCGTGCACTTCTGGCGCATCCGCAAGGATGGCGGCATCTCCGGGCCGCCGCCCGCCGCGGGGGAGGGGGGAGAGGCATGACCGCACGGCACGAAGAGCCCCAGCCCTTCACGCCGGACCCGGCCAAGACCTACAGCCTGATGGAACTGGCCCGGGGGACGAGCCCCCTGGTGGACAAGGAGCCGGAAGACACGGTCATGACGTGGCCTCACCTGGTGCTGGTGGAACTCCTGGGGGCGCTGGGCATGACCCTCCTCCTCCTGGTCCTCTCCCTGCTGCGGGATGCGCCCCTGGAGGAGTTCGCCAACCCCGAGGCCCCGCCGAACCCGGCCAAGGCTGCCTGGTACCTGATGGGGGTGCAGGAACTGATCCTCCACTTGCACCCGGCCTGGGGGGCCATCATCCTGCCGGGGATCATCACCCTCCTGCTCATGGCCATCCCCTACCTGGACCGCGACACCTCCGACGTGGGGGTGTGGTTCAGCGGCCCGCGGGGCCGGCGCATCGCCGCCTGGACCGCCCTGGCCACGGCCATCACGGTGCCGGTCCTGGTGTTCCTGAGCAGCACCTATGGCGTCCGCAGCCTGTTCCCCAACGCTTCGGCCACGGTGACGGGGGTCCTGGTCCCCCTGGCGGTCATCCTGGGCATCCTGGAGGGGCTGCGGCGCATCCTCAAACGGTACGGGGCCACCCGGCGGGAGATGCTCATCGCCTATTTCACCGTGTTCGTGACCAGTTTCGTCGTCTTGACCCTCATCATGCTCCTCTTCCGGGGGCCGGGCGAGCGCCTGTACTGGCCCTGGGCCATGCCGGAAGGGTAGGGCAACTCCGGACGGGAGTGGTTGAGGAAGATGTCGGTAGACGAGCAGAGCATGACGCAGGCACAGGGAGGCAGCCCGGAAGGGGCTGGCCTCCTGGAGAGGTTGATCCGACGGCGGGACTTCCTCCTGGCGGCCTGGGCCGCGGCCGGGGCTGTGGCCGCGGCGGAACTGGTGGGCATCACCCTGCGCTTCCTGGAACCCCGCGAGGGGGAGGGGAGCCTCGGCGGCAAGATCGTCGCCGGCCGCGTGGACGACTTCCCGCCGGGGACGGTGACCTACATCCGCCAGGGGCGGTTCTTCCTGGTGCGGCTCAAACGCGCCTTCCTCGCCCTCTACCAGGTCTGCACCCACCTGGGGTGCGCAGTGATGTGGAACGAGGAGGCTGGGCGCTTTGAGTGCCCGTGCCACGGCGCGGTCTTCAACACCAAGGGGGAGGTCTTGGCAGGGCCGCCGCCGCGGCCGCTGGACTACTTCCCGGTGGAGGTGGTCAACGGCACCGTGGTGGTGGATACGAGCGCCCTGAGCCGCCGGACGCAGTACGACGACAGCCAGGCGACGGAGGTGTGACCCGAGTGGAGCCTCGCACAGCACTCACCGACACGGACCGCAAACTCCTCATCGGGTTGGCCTTGACCCTGGTGCTGGTCTTGGTATTGGGGGTCGTCATCCTGGCGGAGCCCACGCGCCTCACGCGCACCGAGGCGGCCTTCACCCGGGCCGCGGTGGCACGCGGGGAGGAACTCTTCGCCACACACTGCGCGACGTGCCACGGCCCCGAAGGGCGCGGCGATGGGAAGACCCCGGCCCCAGGTCTCAACAACCGGGCCTTCCTGGAAGGGGCCACCGACGCGGATATCCAGGAGACCATCACCTACGGCCGGCCAGGGACCCGGATGCGGGCCTTCGGCCTCCAGCGCGGGGGGCCTCTGGGGGACCAACAGATCCAGGACCTCGTGGCCTTCATCCGCCACTGGGAGGCCGTGGCCGAGGTCCTGCCCACCCCCACGCCCCAGGTGGACCCGGAAGCCCTGTACGCCTCCCGCTGCGTCCAGTGCCACGGCCTGACGGGGGAGGGCACGGCCGCGCTGCCCCTGGCCCTGCGCGCCCATGCCTACCTGGACCAGGCCACCGAAGCGGCCATGCGCGCCCAGATCCAGGAAGGGAAGCCGGCCATCGGCATGCCGGCCTGCGCCCCGGACCTGAACGAGGTGCAGGTAGACGCGCTGGTGGCCTTCCTCCAGGGGTGGCGGGCAAGCCTGCCCCCGCTGGTGGACGGGGAGACCCTCTACCGGCGGTACTGCGCGGTGTGCCACGGCGCGGAAGGCCAGGGGACGGCCCTGGCCCCTGTGGACCTGCGGAGCGCTGCGGCGCAGTCCGGGGAGGAGGCCCTGCGCCGGGCCATTGTGGAAGGGCGCGGGGCCATGCCGCCCTGGGGCTGGGAGGCAGGCGGGCCGCTCTCCAGGGAGCAGGTGGAGGCCCTGGTGCAGGTCCTGCGGAGGTGGGGCGGTGCGGAGCCTGGCCCCACGCCCCCTGCGCCAGACGCCCTGCGGGGGGCTGCCCTCTTCGCTCGGCACTGTGCCTCCTGCCACGGGGACCTGGGCGAAGGCGGCGCCATCGTGGAGCGGGCCATCCGAAGTGCCGAGGTCCTGGACCGGACCACGCCGGAAAGGCTGCGGAGCCTGCTGGAGACTGGCCTCCCTGGGCGCGCCATGCCGGCCTTCAAGGGGGTGCTTTCTGAGCAGGACGTCCGCGACCTCCTGGCGCTCTTCCAAAAGTGGAAGTGGGCTTTGCTGTTTGAGCGGTGATGTGCTATCTGGCATGTCAGGTAACCTGGTCCACCTTTGCAACTGAGCAACGATATAGGAGATAGGGTCGTGCAAGAGGTAAGCCAAGCACTGGTGCTGGTTTCAGCGGCTTTCTGCGTGCTGGTCCTTGCTCTCAGGCTCTGGCGGGCGTTTCAGCATCCTGGTCCTGCGGACCTGGCCCGCGCTCGCGGGGTGGTAGGGCGAGGGGTGCTCTACGCTTTCACGGTGGGCATGCTGCCGTGGGAGAAGCCGGCCCGCAGCCTCAAGTTCTGGGTGGCATATATCCGGGGCATCCTCTTTCACCTGGGGGCCTTCACAGGGCTGGCGGTCCTGGCCCTCAGCCCTTGGCTGGGGAGCTTCCCTCCCGCCGTGCGGGGTGTCCTCCTGGCTGGTGTGGCGGTGGGACTGGTGGCGGGTCTTGCGGGGCTGGTCACGCGCTGGGCCGATGGGGAACTGCGAGGCCTGAGCGTCCCGGACGACTACCTCTCGCTAGTGCTGGTGGTGGTCTTCCTGGCTGGTGCTTTGGCTGCCCTGGGAGAGCCCTCGCGGCGCCCCCTCTTCTACCTGCTCTCCTGCCCCATGTTGCTCTATGCGCCCTTCAGCAAAATCCGCCACTGCGTCTACTTCTTCCTCTCCCGCTTCTACTACGGGGCTGCGCTGGGTCGGTCGGGGCTGTTGGAACACGGCGTGGGAGAAAGGGCTGAATCATGATGCAAGGTCAATCCCGGGGGACCGAGAAGGCTTTGGCCGCTCTGAAGGAACGGCTGAACCGTCGCCTGATCAGCGACCTGGAAGTTTGTGCACGCTGTGGCCTCTGTGCCGACGCTTGCCAGTACTATGTTGCCGATCCAAGTCTGGAACACATCCCTGCCTACCGAGCGGAGTTGGTCCGAAGGGTTTACCGGCGCTTGTTTGACCCTGTGGGCCGGCGGGCGGGCTGGCTGGTCGGTGCCGAGGACTTGGACGAGGCGCTGTTGGAGCAATTTGTGGACAGCCTCTTCGGCACCTGCACCATGTGCGGCCGGTGCGCTCTGAACTGCCCTTTTGGCATTGATACGGCGGCCATCGTGCGGGCAGGGCGCGGGATGCTGGCGGCTGCCGGCCGCGTGCCCAAGGGCTTGCAGGAAACGCTGGACGTCCACCTCCAGACGCGGAACAACATGGGCGTCTCGGAGGAGGACCTCCGCGAGACGGTGGAGTGGCTCAACGAGGAACTCCAGGCCGAGCTGGGCACGGAAGACGTGGTCATCCCCCTGGATAAGAAAGGCGCCCAGGCCATGTACTTGGTCAACCCGCGGGAGGTGAAGTTCTACCCCCTCACCCTGATGGCCGCGGCCAAGATCATGTACGCCGCGGGGGCCAACTGGACCCTCTCCACGGCCTACTGGGACGTGACCAACTACGCCCTCTTCTCGGGGGACGACGAGGCGGCCCGCACCATCGCTGGCTGGGCCGAAGAGGCAGCGAAAGCCCTGGGCGTGGAGGAGGTGTGGATGGCCGAGTGCGGCCACGGCTTCAACGCCCTGCGCTGGGGCGGTGAGAACTGGCTGGGGCACCGCTTCCCCTTCCGCGTGCGCAGTTTCGTGGAGGTGATGGCCGAGTTCCTGCGGGAGGGGCGCATCACCGTGGACCCCACGGTGCACACGAAGCGCGTGACCTACCACGACCCCTGCAACCAGTGCCGCAAGGGGGGGATCGTGGACGAGCCGCGCTACATCCTCTCCCGGGTCGTCACCGACTTCGTGGAACTTGAGCCCCACGGCAAAGAGAACTACTGCTGCGGCGGTGGGGGCGGCATGCTGGCCATGTCGGAGTTCAAGGAGCGGCGCCTGGCGGCTGGCCGCGTCAAGGCCGAGCAGATCCGGGCCAGCGGAGCCCAGGTGGTGGCCACGTCCTGCCACAACTGCCTGGACCAACTGACGGAACTCAGCCGCCACTACAACTTGGGCGTGGAGGTCAAAAACCTGTGCGAACTGGTGGCAGACGCGCTGGTCCTCGCGCCCAAAGGCGAGGCGGCATTGGTCAGCGAGGGGGAAGGCGTGGTATAGTGCCCCCGCATCCTGCGGCTTGAAAGGAGACCACCTATGTATATCGTCAGCGTGAACCATGACCTGTGCACGGGCTGCGGCGAGTGCGCGGAGAACTGCCCCAACGGCATGTTCCAGTTGCAGGAAGTGAACGGCAAGACCGTCTCCGTGCCCGTTCTGGACCCCGACGAGTGCATCGGCTGCGAGTCGTGCGTGGCGGTGTGCCCGGAGGGGGCGATTTCCATCCAGGAGATGTAGGCCATCGCCACCACCCCGACGGGGACCTCCCTTCCGAAGGAGCCGGGCCGGCTGGTCGTGGCCGCGCCGCGGGGGCGCAGCGGCAAGACGACGGTCACCCTGGGCCTGGCGGCCGCCCTGCGGGCGCGGGGCCTCGCCGTCCAGCCCTTCAAGAAGGGGCCGGACTTCATTGACCCCTCGTGGCTCACAGAGGCGGCGGGGCGTCCCTGCCGCAACCTGGACCCGTACCTGATGGGCCAGGAGGGGGTGCAAGGGGCCTACGCCCGCGGCAGCCAGGGGGCCGACGTCTGCCTGGTGGAAGGGGCCATGGGCCTCTACGACGGCCTGGACGACGAGGGCTCTGGCAGCACGGCGGTCCTGGCGCGGTGGCTGCGGGCGCCGGTCGTCCTGGTGGTGGAGGCGACCCGCATCACCCGGAGCGCTGCGGCCCTGGTCCTGGGGTACGCGCAGTTTGAACCGGAGACGTGGCTAGCCGGGGTCATCTTCAACGGGGTGCAGGGCGCGCGCCACGAGGCGAAACTCCGCTCGGCGGTGGAGCGCTACACGCGGCTCCCCGTGTGGGGGGCCTTGCCCCGCGCTGAGTCCCTGGCGATCCCGGACCGCCACTTGGGGCTGGTCCCCCGCGCGGAGGGGGAGAGGTGGGTGGCCGCGGTGGAGGCGGCGCGGGAGGCTGTGGAGCGGCATTGCGACGTCCCCGGCCTCTTGGACCTGGCCCGTTCGGCGCCGCCCCTGGGGTGGGAGCCCCCTGCGCCTCAGGTGGCTCCAGAGGGGGCCCGGGTGCGGGTGGGGGTGGTGCGGGACCGAGCCTTCACCTTCTACTACCCGGAGAACCTGGAGGCCCTGGAGGCGGCGGGGGCGGAACTTGTGTCCGTCAACGCCTTCTCCGACCCTTCCCTGCCGGCGGTGGACGCGCTCTACATCGGCGGGGGGTTCCCGGAGGTCTTCCTGGAGGAGTTGGAGGCCAACGGGGCGCTCCGCCGGGAGGTGCGGGCGGCGGCGGAGCAGGGTCTGCCCATCTACGCCGAGTGCGGGGGGCTCATGTACCTGTGCCGTCGCCTGGTCTGGGGGGAGCGCGTGGGGGAGATGGCCGGGGTCCTGCCAGCCACCGTGGTCATGGAGGGGCGGCCGGCAGGCCATGGCTACGTGGCCGGCGAGGTGGTCGGCGGGAACGCCTTCTACCCCGTGGGGCTGGCGCTCCGAGGCCACGAGTTCCACCATTCGCGGGTGGACTTGGAAGCGGACCTCCCCCGGGCCTTCCACCTGCGCCGGGGTCAGGGACTGGGCGGTGGGCAGGATGGCCTGGTCTGGCGGAACGTGCTGGCGGCCTACACCCACGTGCACGCCGTGGGCACGCCGGAGTGGGCCAGGGGGGTGGTGGAAGCGGCCCGCCGGTTCCAGCGGGGGGAGACCGTGAGGCGAGAGGAGTGAGGCACCGATGGCAGCGCCTTGGGAAGCGGTGGCACTGGAAGCAGCGTCCCAGGTCCGGCTGGAGGAACCCCGGAAGGCCGGCAGGGCCGCCATCCTGGCGGTCGGCCTGAACCACAAGGTGGCGCCGGTGGAGGTGCGGGAGCGGCTGGCCGTCTCCGCCGGGCACCTGCGGGAGGCGCTGGCCCAGGTCCGGGCGCTTCCGGGCGTGGAGGAGGCGGCTATCCTCTCCACCTGCAACCGCCTGGAACTCTACGCTGCCGTGTCGGAAGAGGGCGCGTGCAGGGAGGTCTTCTCCTTCCTGGCGCGCCGGGCCCGCGTGCCCCTGGAGGAACTCCAGCCGTACCTGTACACCTATTGGGGGGCTGACTGTGCCCGGCACCTGTGCCGTGTCGCGGCCGGGCTGGATTCCCTCCTCGTCGGCGAGTACCAGATCCAGGGCCAGGTCAAGGAGGCGCTCCAGGCCGCGGCGGAGGCCGGGACCACGGGGGCATACCTGACGGCCCTCTTCCAGCACGCGCTGCGCGCCGGGAAGGAGGTCCGCACCCGCACCGAGATCGGTCTGGGGGAGAAGTCGTTGGCCGACGTGGTGGTGTGGGTGGCCGAAGAGCACCTGGCGGACCTATCCCACCGCCGCGCCCTGGTCATCGGGGCGGGGAAGATGGGGCGGCTGGCGGCGCGGACGTTGGCCCGCAGCGGTTTCCACTGGCTGTTCATCGCCAACCGCACCTTTGACAAGGCCCAGGCCCTTGCCGTGGAGGTGGGGGGAGACGCGGTGCACTTTGACGCCCTGCCGCAGGCGCTGGCCCAGGCGGACCTGGTGGTCGCATCCACGGGCGCGCCCCACATCGTGCTGCACCCGGAGCAAGTGCGGGAGGCCCTGGAAGGGCGGGGGGGCACGCCCCTCGTCGTGCTGGACCTGGCCGTGCCGCGGAATGTGGACCCGGCGGTGGGGGACCTGCCTGGGGTGGTCCTCTACGACATGGATGACCTGGTCGCGGTGGTGGCCCGGCGGCACCCCGTGGGCGCGCGGGCCGTGGCGGAGGCGGAGGCCATCGTGGAGGAAGTCGTAGCCGCCTATTGCTCCTGGCAGGAGGAGCGGGCGATGGCTTCCCTGGTCCGAGCCCTGCGCGCCCAGGCCGACGCCATCCGCGAGGCCGAGTTGGAGAAGGCCCTCTCCCGCCTGGGGCATCTCTCGGAGCGGGACCGGGAGGTGGTCCGCGCCCTGGCCAAGGGCCTGGTGAACAAACTCCTGCACATGCCCACCGTGCGCCTCAAGGCCTGTGGGGGCCGGGAGGCTCTGGCGCTTGCGGACGCGCTGGCCTACCTCTTCGGCCTAGAGGGGTGGGGTCTGTAGGGGCAATTCATGAATTGCCCCTACGGATCTGGGGCAATTCGTGTACTGCCCCTACGGATCCGGGGCAATTCGTGAATCGCCCCTACTTTTCCATGATCTTTGCCAGTTTCAAGAGGCTCAGGTCAATGGGCTTGGTGTGGGAAACAACCTCTTCCAAGGGGGTGACCTTGATCTGGTTCCCCACCAGGCCGACGATGGCGCCGTGGGTCCCCTTCATCAACTCTTCCACGGCGGCTGCCCCCAGGCGCGTGGCCAGGAGGCGGTCAAAGGCTGTGGGGGACCCTCCCCGCTGGATGTGCCCCAGGACCGTCAGGCGCACGCCGAAGCCGAGTTCCTCCCGGTGCCCCTGGAGGTAGTCCACCACGGCCCGGGCGCCCGGCTTGTACCCTTCTGCCACCACGATGATGCAGTGGGCCTTGCCGCGGATGTAGGCATCCTTCAGGCCCTCGGCCACTTCCTCCAGGCTTGTCTCCACCTCGGGGATGAGGACCATCTCCGCGCCCCCGGCGATGCCGCTCATGAGGGCGAGGTAGCCGCACTCGCGCCCCATCACTTCAATGACGAAGGCCCGCTGGTGCGAGGAAGCGGTGTCCTTGATCTTGTCTATGGCGTCCAGCACGGTGTTGAGGGCGGTATCCACGCCGATGGACATATCGGTGCCGTAGATGTCGTTGTCAATGCTTCCGGGGATGCCCATCACGCGGACCCCGGCCTTCTGGAGGACGTGGGCCCCGCGGAAGGAGCCATCCCCCCCGATGATGACCAGGGCGTCCAGTTCCAGGCGGTTCACGTTGCGCAGGGCTTCCCGCTGCCCTTTCTCCGTCTCAAACTCCGGGCAGCGGCTGGTGCCCAGGAAGGTCCCGCCCCGCCCGATGATGCCCCCCACCGAGCGGGCGTCCAGGGGCACGCACTCGCAGGCGATCAGGCCGGCGAACCCCCGGCGGATGCCGAGCACTTCCAGCCCGTGGTGGACGGCTGCCCGCACCACCGCCCGCACGGCGGGGTTGAACCCCGGCCCATCGCCGCCGCTGCAGAGCACACCGATCTTCTTGAGCATGGCGTCAGGCTCCCCTCTCGTTCCTCTCTCCGCTCGGTCCCTGGGGACCGGGTGGCCATCCCACTCCAAAGCCACTCAAGGAGACGCGGACCGCCCCTTCCCCCACCAGGTCCCGCAGTTTGCGCTCCAGTTCGGGGCAGTAGCCGAACTGCACGTTGGGGAAGTCCAGCTGCACCAGCCCCAGGTCGTTGGGCACAAGGAGGCTGAGGCGGTCCTTGCCCGGGTAACTGCACACCAGGGCGTAGATCTCCCCCAGGCGGCGGGCGTCTTCCTTCACGTCCTTGCCCCGGGGCAGGCGGACCCACACGTGGCGGGGAGGCGGTTCTCCGTTTTCCGTCGCTGGGCGGGCCACCAGCATGTGGTCCCGCACGCTGTCGCACAGGACCTTGGGCTCGCCCTTGGCTTCGTCCCGCCGCAGCGTCCCGGTGACGATGAGGATCTTATCCTGCTGCCACAGGTCCCGCGTCTCTTGGTAGACCCGGGGGAAGACCGTCACCTCCACCTCGCCCTGCAGGTCCTCCAGGGTGGCGAAGAGCATCGGTTCGCCCTTCCGGGTGAGGATCTCGGTGGCCCGCACCAGGACCCCGGCCACCGTCACCTTCTGGCCGTCGGTCTCCTCCCGCAGGTCCGCGGAGGAGTGGGTCACCACCCCCCGCAGTTCCCTTGCCGCCTGCTGGAAGGGGTGCGAGGTCAGGTAGGTGCCGGCCAGTTCCTTCTCCCAAAGCAGGCACGTCCTGCGCCGGGCGGGCGGCACTTCCGGCAGGGGGTAGATGGCCGAGGCTGCGCCAGCCACTGGGAGGGCGCTATCCAGGTCAAACATGCTGATCTGGCCGAGGGCCCGGCGCTGGTGCACGTCCGCGCTCAGGTCCATCAGTTTGTCCAGGACGGCGAGGATCTGGTTCCGGTGCCCGAAGGCGTCCATGGCCCCCACACGCACCAGGCATTCCAGGGCCCGCCGGTTCACCTGCCGGAGGTCCACCCGGTGGGCCAGGTCTTCCAGGTCCCGGAAAGGCCCCTTGGCCTTCCGGGCCTCCACGATGAGGCTGGTGGCCCCTTCCCCGACGTTCTTGATGGCGCTCAGGGCAAAGCGGATGCCCCGCTTGCACGTCCCATCCTCCTCCACCACCTCCTCAATGGTGAACTCCAGGTCGCTCTGGTTCACGTCTGGCGGGAGGAGGGGGATGCCCATGCGGCGGCACTCGGCGGCGAGTTGCCCCACCTTGTCCAGGTTGTGGCGTTCCACCGTGAGGAGGGCAGCCATGTACTCCACGGGGTAGTGGGCTTTCAGGTAGGCCGTCTGGCAGGTCAGGACGGCGTAGTCGGCGGCGTGGGCCCGGTTGAAGCCGTACCGGGCGAAGTACTCAATGTCGTCAAAGATGGCCTCGGCCACGTCCCGGGGGATGCCCCGCTCCACCGCCCCGTCCACAAAGCGCTGCCGGTGCTGCAGGAGTTCCTCTCTCTTCTTCTTCCCCACGGCGCGGCGCATCAGGTCGGCGTCGGCGGCCGAGTAGCCGGCCAGTTGCATCGCCATCTGGATGATCTGCTCCTGGTAGACGCAGATGCCGTAGGTTGGGGCGAGGATGGGCTCCAGGCTGGGGTGGCGGTACTCCACCGGCTCCTTGCCGTGCATGCGGCGGATGTAGGTATCTATGTACTCCATCGGCCCGGGCCGGTAGAGGGAGAGGGTGGCGACGATGTGCTCAAACTGGCTGGGCTGCATGGCGCGCAGCACCCGCCGCATCCCGGCCGACTCCACCTGGAAGATGCCCGTCACCTCCCCGCTGGAGAGGAGTTCAAAAGCCTTCGGGTCCTCAATGGGGATGGTGTTGAGGTCCAGGGAGATGCCGTGGTGCTCCCGGATGAGGTCGCAGGCTTTCCGCATGATGGTCAGCGTGGAGAGGCCCAGAAAGTCTATCTTGAGGAGGCCGATGGCCTCCAGGTGTTCCATCGGGTACTGGGTGACGGCCCCCAGCTGTTCGTCGCCGCCGGTGGGGCGGTGCAGGGGGGTGTATTCCACCAAGGGGCGGTCGGCCACGATGACGCCCGCGGCGTGGGTGGAGGCGTGGCGGGCCACCCCCTCCAGGCTGCGGGCGGTGTCCATCAGGTCCCGGATGTAGTCCTTCTCCTCGTACAACTGGCGAAGTTCCGGCACCTTCTCCAGGGCTTCGTCAATGCGCACCTTCGGCCCGCCAGGGATGAGGCGCGCTACGTAGTCCACCTCCGGCGCGGGGATGTCCATGGCCCGCCCCACGTCCCGGATGGCGGCTTTCGCGCCCAGCGTCCCAAAGGTGATGATCTGGGCCACGTTCTCGCGGCCGTACTTGGCGATGGCGTAGTGGATCATCTCGTCGCGGCGGTCGTCGGGGAAATCCAGGTCAATGTCGGGCATGGTCACGCGGCCGGGGTTGAGGAACCGCTCAAAGATGAGGTTGTGCTCCAAGGGGTCCAGGTTGGTGATGCCCATGACGTAGGCGACGATGCTCCCCGCGGCCGAGCCGCGCACGTTCCACCAGATGTCCCGCTCGCGGGCGAAGCGGCACAGGTCCCACACGATGAGGAAGTAGGTGTCAAACCCCATCTCGTGGATGACCCGGAGTTCGTGCTCTAAGCGCTCGCGCACCTCTGGGGCGTCGGCCCGCTCTCCATACCGCCGCCGGAGGCCCTCTTCGCACAGGTGGCGCAGGTACGATTGGGCGTCGTACCCCTCCGGCACGGGGAAGTAGGGCAGGTGGTAGGTCTGGAAGTCCAGAGTGACCTCGCACCTCTCGGCGATGCGCACCGTGTTGTGTAGCGCCTCCGGCACCTCGCTGAACAGGGCTTCCATTTCCTCGGGGGTGCGGAAGTAGTACGAATCGTCGCTCATGCGCATCCGGTCCCGCTGGTTGACCAGGGAGTTGGTCTGGATGCACAGGAGGATGTCGTGGGCGCGGGCGTCTTCCCGGCGGATGTAGTGGACGTCGTTGGTGGCCACCACCCCCAGGCCGAACTCGCGGGCGAACTCCAGGAGGGTGCGGTTGATGCGGTCCAGTTGGGGGATGTCGTGGACCTGGAGTTCCAGGTAGAAGCGGTCCCGGCCGAAGACCTCGCGGTACCAGGCGACCCGCTCGCGGGCTTTTTCCACCTGGCCTTCGGCGATGAGCCGCGGCACCTCGGACGAAGCGCACCCCGAGGTGCAGATCAGCCCTTCGGCGTGGGCGGCCAGGCACTCTCGGTCAATCCTGGGCTTGTAGTAGTAGCCTTCCAACTGGGCGGCGGTGGCCAGCCTCATGAGGTTCTTGTACCCCACGTCGCTGGCGGCGAGGAGCAGGAGGTGGGGAGGGCGGGCATCCCAGCGGGGGTCGTGGTCCTGCATGCGGCGGTGGGCGAGGTATGCCTCCATCCCCAGG